>CAYJDF010000013.1:3659-32605 GCA_964368845.1 uncultured Desulfovibrionaceae bacterium | reverse complement strand
TCACAAATTAAGTGGTCATGATGCTCTTTGTTTTGTGGCTCATAGCGGGTGATACCGTCACCAAATTGTACTTCATGGGCAAGTCCTGCCTCACAAAGCAACTTCATGGAACGATATACAGTTGCTTGACCTACAGAAGGGTCAATTTTGCGCACAGCATCATAGACTTGCTCTACAGAAAGATGCCCCTTAGATGTCATAAAAACTTCAACGATTAAAGTGCGTTGTGCAGTGTTCTTTAAACCGTTTTGGCCCATGTACTCTTGAAATGTTTGTAGATATTCTTTCATGCTTCAATCGTATCATGTATAGAGAAACTGGTCAACATGGCTTTAGTATAGAATGTAATTTTAATACTTTTAACTTTGGCAATAAGAGCAAAAAACTGTACTACGGCCTGCTACTCGCGATGATATTAAAGTTTGTCCACAAGTTTTACATACTTGTCCAGCGCGCCCATAAACTGCAAATGTGTTTTGAAATGAGCCAGCATCTCCATGAGCGGTGCGATAATCACGAATGGATGAGCCGCACTGCTCTATGGATAAAAGAAGTATTTTTTGAATGGCTGCACAAAGCTCAACCAATTGTGTATATGGTATGGTATCTGCCTTACGTGTGGGTAAAATTTTTGCGGCAAAGAGGGCCTCATCGGCGTAAATATTACCTATACCCACAATGTATTCTTGATTAAGTAACAAACCTTTAATGCCAGCTCGCTTGCCTTCAAGTCGTTTGGCTAGCTCACTGGGCTTGTGAGTTAATGGTTCAAGACCAAGTTTTTGCCAAAATGGCCAATATTCAAGGCTTGCAGGAGATACTAAACGAACATAGCCAAAGGTGCGGCTATCATCAAAAAATAACTGCTTTGCTTTATTATTATGCTCTAAGTCAAGACTAAAGCGTGTATGTTTGGCAATGGGAGTATCATGCGCATAAACGAAAAGTCTACCTGTCATTTTAAGATGCACAGCCAGCATATGAGCTTGCTTTTCATCATCTTTATGAGGGTCAAGCAAGATAAGAGCAAGTTTTGCCCGTCTACTAACTCCTATGATACGCCGTCCATGTAGTAAGTTTATATCAAGGCTGCCTTTATCTAGGGTACGGGGCAAAAATAGATTGCTCTTGGTAATAGTAGACCCTTTTATAAGTGGTTCAAGGGTTCTGGCAATGGTTTCGACTTCTGGTAATTCTGGCATTTTAATTTTTTTAAGATAAATATAGTTCGAGTAAACCTTCAGGTGGATTTACAAAAATTTGCTTGGCCTCTAAGTCAAAGGATATAATAAATTCTTCCACTGCTGGTAAGAGAATTTCTTGTCCCTCAGGGGCACGAATAATCCAAAGCATTTGCCCCTTTGGAAATTCTACTGCTTCTAATACTCCTATGAGGCTTTGGTTGGCGTGGTCTAAAATGTCCATACCAATAATATCAGCAAGATATGCTTCATGCTCAGGTAAAGGTGGTAGGCTATCGCGCTCAACAAAAATGTTCACCCCACGAAGGGATTCTGCCATATTACGATCTTGAATATGAGGTAGGGTGAGTAGTGGGCGACCTTTGTGCATGCGCACCTTGGCGTCACTTATGCACTGCATGGGCCCATTGCCAGCTTGCAAATAAAAAGTTTTTTGCAAAAGCTTAGGGGAGTCTGCATACCAGTCGACACAGAGCTCCCCCTTAATACCGTGGGGACGTGTAATAGTCCCCATATGAATATGCTTTACTGTAGCCATGTCCGCCTTGGCATCCCAGTATAAAACTAAAATGTATTATTCTAAAATTTCTAAAACAGTGCGTTTTTTGGCCTTTGTTGCCGCAGCACCCAAAATAGTACGCATGGCGCGCGCAGTGCGACCTTGCTTACCAATTACCTTGCCAATGTCTTCTTTAGCAACCTTCAGCTCTAATACCGACGTTTGCTCACCTTCCACTTCTCGCACACTCACACTATCCGGATTGTCAACTAGCGATTTCGCGATGTATTCAATCAACTCTCTCATATGGGTCTCCTTAAAGCGGTAATAAGGAACTCACAATTAATTCATGTGCTTCTTGATTAACGAACGTACAGTATCAGTGGGTTCAGCACCAAGTTCCAGCCACTTTTTTACTTTTTCTGCATCCAGCTTCACTTCAGCAGGGTTAGTCATGGGGTTATAATACCCAAGATATTCTAGGGCACGCCCATCACGGCGTGTTTCGTCATTGGCGGCAACGACGCGGTAAAAAGGTTTTTTCTTGCTACCCATGCGGGTTAGTCTGATTTTAACAGCCATTTTAATCTCCCATTCTATTTTATTTAATTATAACTATTCAAAGCCAAAAGAGCAAGGGCTTTATGCCTCAAAACACACATTTATATATAGCTTTTCCTACTAAAATGCTATGTTATAGTTTGCAAGCAATTACTATATTAATAAAACTTCAATACTAAAACAAAAAAAGTACAATTTTGTATACAGTAATTATATAATTAATAGTTTTACACAATAAAATGTAAAGTAATTATTAATTGCTTTATTATTATTTTTTCTTTTTTCTTTTATTTTTATTGTCACGCTTTTTACGTTTCTTAGTAGCACTGCTTTTGGTGCCTCTAGGTATGGCTGGCATTCCACCCATGCCATCAAGCCCCGGCATACCGCCTAAGCCACCAAGCCCGCCTAAGTCCCCAAGGCCACCCATGCCACCAAGCCCCTTGGGCATACGTGGCATTTTGCCACCACCGCCCATCATGCCTTTCATCATTTGGCGCATTTGCTCAAATTGGCGCACCAGTTGATTAACTTGCTGCACACTAACTCCAGCACCCTTGGCAATACGTGCGCGGCGGCTTCCATTTAATATATCAGGGTTACGTCGTTCCGCCATAGTCATGGAGTTAATTATAGCTTCGGTACGTTCCATTTCTTTTTCAGGCATAGCCCCACTGGCAGCACTAATTTTTTCGCGAATACCAGAAAGGCCTGGAATAAGCTTCAAGATACTGTCAAACGAGCCCATTTGCTTGATTTTACGCATTTGCGAGCGAAAATCCTCAAGGTCAAACTTGGCCTTTTGCATTTTCATGGCCATGGCCTTAGCTTCTGCCTCATCCATGGTATCTTGTGCTTTTTCAACTAGGGTCAGCACATCGCCCATACCCAGTATGCGTCCAGCTACTCTGTCAGGGTGAAAAACCTCCATGTCAGAAAGTTTTTCTCCAAGGCCCACAAATTTTACAGCAGCTCCGGTAACAGACTTAATGGAAAGAGCCGCGCCACCGCGGGCATCACCATCCATTTTAGTGAGTACAACACCGGTTATACCAAGCTTTTCATTAAATACTTCAGCTACCGTTACCGCATCTTGACCTGTCATGGCATCAGCCACAAATAATATTTCTTGTGGATTAACAGCTTCTTTAATGGCAACAAGCTCTTGCATAAGATTTTCGTCCACATGCAAGCGTCCGGCAGTATCAAGTAAAAGTACAGTGGCTTGGGCCTCCTTGGCAGCGGCCACTGCTTCTGTAGCAATATTGACCGGATTCATGTCTGTACTTGAGGCATAGCATGGCACATCTAATTGCTTGGCCAAGGTGGTTAGCTGGTCAATAGCTGCAGGGCGATAAACATCTGCTGGTACAAGATAGGGACGCATTTTTTGTTTGCGTAAGGCGTTGGCTATTTTACCACAAGAAGTAGTTTTACCAGAACCTTGCAAACCTACAAGCATAACCACAGCAGGTTGTGCGCCTCTTAGGTCAAGGCCTGTACTTTCGCCACCAAGTAAGTTAACAAGTTCATCATGAACAATTTTGACAACTTGCTGGGCAGGGCTGACGCCTTTAACAACTTCTTGCCCTAGGCATTTTTCGCGTATTGTATCAACAAATGTTTTAACGACTTTAAAGTTAACATCGGCTTCAAGCAAAGCCAAGCGCACCTCACGAAGACCATCTTGAATATTGTCTTCTGTAAGTTGCCCTCGTCCGCTAAAGCTGCGAAATACTGTCGAAAGTCTATCTGACAGGCTCTCAAACATGTTAACCTCAAATCATTAAATTATTATGCAAAGGTGCATCATTAGAGGACTTTAAACTATTTGTCAAGACACAACATTTAAACAAAAATGCCCTATTACTTGACAAATAGTAATATAAATAGCAAGGTTAATTGCATGCCCATGTTGTGAGCTATGCGCTTTAAATTATAAAAAAGAAAAACAGAGGTATGATTATGTCCCATAGTTGGGAAAATCCATGGCAAGAACGTCGCGAAATGCCCCCAAATCGCATAAATGATGTGCGCTCGCCTTGGGAAAGAGATTATGCACGCATTATTCACTCTGCGGCCTTTAGGCGTTTGCAATCAAAAACTCAAGTGTTAGACCTTGGGCAAAGTGATTTTTATCGTACAAGATTAACCCACTCCATGGAGGTAGCCCAAGTTAGCAATGGTTTACTTAAATTTCTTGTGGGAAAATATCAAGCAAGTCCCATAGCCATAGCCTTGCCAGATACTCACCTTTTGGCAGCTATTTGTCTTGCCCATGACCTTGGTCACCCACCATTTGGACATGGTGGCGAAGTAGCTTTAAATCTATGTATGCGTGAGCATGGCGGTTTTGAAGGTAATGGGCAAACGGTGCGTATTTTGTCATTTCTTGAGCAATATACTGCTAAATTTGGGCTTAACCCTACACGAAGATTGTTACTGGGTGTGCTTAAATATCCAGCATCTTACAGTGAGCTTGTTAATGAAAAAGCCTATGCAACAAGTATTGGGCCTGAGCGTTGGCTTTTTCAAACCAATGGGCAAAAACCGCCAAAGTGTTATCATGATGCTGAAAAAGGTGTTATTGATTGGGTTTTAGAGCCCATAGGGCAAGATAGAAAAATATTTTGTAGCTCCATTAAATCTTCCAAGGCAAAAGGAGAACAGCACAAAAAAACTAAGTATATGTCGCTTGATGCATCCATTATGAATATTGCTGACGATGTTTCTTATGCCTTACATGATCTTGAGGACGCCACATCCATTGGCATGCTTACTCGCGATATGTGGGATGAATTTATTATGGGCAAGGAAGATATTTTTAAGGATTGTGATTTAAGCTCAAATGCTGTGGCTGCAGATTTGTTTGGTACAGAAAGTTATAAGAGAAAAAGTCGTATTGGGGCCTTGGTGCATTATTTAATTACCCACAGCCTCATTGAAGAAAGCGGTATAAATAGTAGTTGTCCGCTAATTTCTTACTCAGCAAAGCTTGAGCCACCTGCTGCTAAACTACAAAAACTTATGGGTGACTTGGTGCTAAAACATGTTATTTGGTCGCCCAATGTGCAAATGCAAGAATTTAGAGGGCGTAAGATGGTTGTTGAGTTGTTTGATGTCTTTATCACAGATCCACAAAGATTGTTGCCCCTTGAAGTCCAAAAGGTTTATGATAGCCAAGATAATCAAAGCGCTTGCATGCGAGTTGTTTGCGACTATATAGCCTGCATGACTGATGCCCATGCCGCAAGATTGCATGAGAAATTATTTTATGCTGGTAAGGGTTCTGTTTTTGATAAACTTTGATAAATCATTTTAGCAAAGTTCGTTTAATTTATAAATATTTACTTAAATAGTTTTATAGTTCAAAACTAAATTCTATAACAAATTGTCCTTGAGGTAATTTAAATGGGATAACAACAACTGGAGCTTTACTATCATAGGGTATTGCATTGCCTGCACCATGTAGCATCTTGGGGGTTGAGCCATCAAACACCACTCCGGCTGCGGCCATGCGGCGTCTTGCATCGCCTGAAACTATATTTACAATTTCGCCCACAACTTCTTTTAGGCTTTGCTCATCATCTATGTCTTCACCTAGCATAGTTTTAGCAACACATTGGGCTCCAGCTCCGCTAAAACTCATACCTATATTGCCTTTATTTTCGCTGGAAGTGCAGTTAGCACAGATATATGCAGTATAATCTTCCAAAGCTAGATGATCCTTTTTGATGTAAGGCTTACCAGCAGTAGCTTCACATTGCGCCATTACTTGAAGTACATGGGCAGTGGATTGAATAAAGATGTTATTTAAGGTTTTTACGTCCATAAAGGCCTCTCAATAAACTGTCAAATATAGTATGTGTCAATTTACAGTAAACTTTTGTTATGCTGAAAAAATTAACATTATCATTATGCTATCATTAAAGTAAGTTATGCAGCAATGGCCTGCTACATACTTAGTGTTTTTGTATTCACATATCTATTAACTAACTCAAACACCAAGCTATTACCACAAAAATTTCCTTTAAAAATATTTTCCTTAAATATCGGTATATTTTGTTCAAAATTTTGTAATATAGAAGGAGATAATTTAAGCATTTGGGCTTGCATGCCATATCCTAAGCGTTCAATATAGTGAGCATTAAGCCTTTGCTCGACCATGGCCATGATGGGCAAGGTCAAAATGGGTTTACCAAAAAATAAAGCTTCTGTCATGAGGGTATGCCCACCACCCAAAATAACATAAGCACAACTGGATAATAAATCCAAAAAAGTTTGTTCAGATTTTGGCATAAAAATTACATTACCATCGCTACCTTGGATTTGGTCATAGCCAAAAACATAACATGTGCGCTTGGTAGCAAGTTTTAAAAAGTCTACTAAACCTTTATGTGTAGCATTGCTTTGATATACCAAGACATGTTCACCATTACTAGCATTTTGTTCTGTGACAATATCGCGCAATATGGGGGGTACTATGCGAGCATTATACTTTGCTTTAACTGGTGGAGCATAGAAAGAAACAATAAGATTTTGCTCGGTGGGGCTAAAAAGATAGCGTGGTGTTAAGCCCTGTAAAAAATAATCAAAAAGCATATTGGCAGGTAAGTCATGCTCACAGCAAGTTAGCACATGTTGGTGGTCAAGGGTAAGGCAAGGTAAACCTACCTGTCTTGCAGCCCGCGGTACAAAATATTCCAAATCAGTCATACAGACATCGGGCTTAAAGTCTTCAATAATATTTATAACATCTTGAGTGATTTTTTGGCGTTTAGCTAAAATGGGTATGGCCTTAGCTACAGTGCCAGATATATCTACCTTATAATCTTTAAAAACTGTACCTAAATTAGGTATGGGGCAAACCTCAAATTCTTGTCCAAAAATTCGTAGGGCGTCATCATTGGCAATAAAAAGAAATTCATGCTCATGAAGTTTACGTGCAATGGTAAGCCCACGCATGGCGTGACCGTGGCCTGTACCGTGGATGCCATATAAAATTCGAGCCATATAAATCCTCTTAGTAAAATTGTAGCCTTAAAAAGACTTCATAGGGGCAAAAGCATAACAAAGGGCAAGTGTAAGGTCAATGTAATGATATTAATAATATATATCAAAGAAATACTCACTATTGCCTTTTTATGGCTAAAAGCATAAACTCAATCTAGCCTAATGACTATTTTTAATCTTAAAATTGGACTTGAAAATGGATATAAAAGAAGTACGTACCCACCTTGGGCGGATAAAAACCTACTATTTACGCAAAGAAACAGAACGCGCTCTTGCTGCCATTGTTATGGGCATGAAGGGCATGGGAAATAAACCTTTTCCTGCTGATTTGCGTTCCATGGTGCGTGAGGCTGTGCAGATGCTTGGCCGTGATGAAGATGTATTAAAAGTACTTGGTAAACCAGTAACCTATACCCCAGGAAAAGAACAAGAGGTTTTGGCGTCATTTACCAAGGTATATCAAGTGTTACGCGGCGAGGCCGAAACGGAAAGCCATGACAAAGCTTTAACTAGAAAGTTAGGTATCGACCAATTCCTTAATCAAGGTATGAAGCTACTTGAGCAAAATCGTGTTTCTGAAGCAGATGAATGTTTTAATAAGGCCGTAGGCAACTATAAAGATGAGCACTTTCTTTTTGCCATAATTGGCAAGGCACTGCTTGAGGCAAATCAAGTGCGCCGTGCTTTGCCCTATTTAAAGCGTGCTGCAAAGGTTAATCCTAATAATGAAAATGTTAAAGAAATGCTCATTAAGTGTGCTGAGCTGCGCGAAAGCCTATAATTTTAACTTAAAAAATATATAAAAATAATAAGTTAAGTGCACAAAGCTTTTTAAGGTTTTGTGCACTTCTTTTTTACATATCATAGTGAAAAATATAAAAATTTGATTTTCTCATGTAAAATACTTGCTTTTTTCTGGAAAACTTCTAGACTTTATCAACTATCAATTTTTTCTAGGGGAAGCAATATATGTTTTCTGTACGATACATTCATGCAGCAGATTTGCATCTGGATGCATCCTTTCGTGGTCTTGGGAGTTCAAGTCAAACCAAGTTACTGGCTGAGCAACTTCGTGCTGCCACATTCACAGCTTTGGAGCGTTTGGTGGCATTGTGTGAAAAAGAGAAGCCAGATTTCTTAGTCCTTGCAGGTGATATATATAATGAAGAAGATCAAAGCCTAAAAGCACAACTTCATGTTCGCGATGCATGTAAGTATTTAAATAGCATTGGTATAAAAGTATTTATTGCCCATGGTAATCATGACCCATTATCCTCACGTTTACAAATGTTAACTTGGCCTAAAGACACCGTTATTTTTGGAGATAGTGTTCAAAGTCACGTGATTGAGGGCAAGGATGGCAATATTGCCGTTGTGCATGGTATTAGCCATGCAAGTACACGTGAATCGCGCAATCTTGCTAAGGCCTTTTCTCGCCTTGATGCTAAGGATTGCAAAAATATTTTTCAACTAGGCGTTTTGCATTGTACCCTAGAAAACGTTAACAAGGCAGATCGCTATGCCCCGTGTAGTCTTGATGATTTAAAATCTTCAGGTCTTGATGCATGGGCTCTTGGGCATGTACATGAGGGAAGGGTAATATGTGATCAACCCTTTGTGGCTTATCCTGGTAATACTCAAGGTTTGCATATTAATGAAGCAGGCGACAAGGGGTGTTTGCTAGTATCGGTTAAACCTAGTGCTGGTTCTGTCAGTGGTAAGTTTGAAATAGAAAGTAAATTTCATGTGTTGTCGCCAGTTATTTGGAATAGTATTGAAGTTGACCTAGACGAAGCAGGGCATATGGACGAGGTGGAACAGCGTATTATATTAGCCTTAGAACAAGCTATAACACAAACACAAGCAAGCTGCACCACACTTATCATGCGCGTTAAGCTTATGGGTCGTTTAGAGCTTGATGCAAGTTTACGCAAGCAAGATATTCTTGCAGACTTGTTAGAGCGTGTACGTGGACAATTACCCCAAAGGCCGCTGGTATGGTTAAAGGATATAGTGCCTTATACTACTGGCTTGGTAGCCTTGGAGGTGCTTAGTAAACGTGATGACTTACTAGGTGAAACCTTGCGTCTAGCGCAAGATATAGATGCTAATAATGATACCTTACAAAACTTTATGCAAACTAGCTTGGCTCCACTTTTTACACATCACAAAGCTAAACATATTTTGCAAATACCCAAGGACGAAGAGGCTCATGCTCTTTTGGAAGAAGCTCAAAGGCTGTGCGCAGATATGATGGAGGGTCGCTAATGCATATTTCATCCTTTCATATTGATGGTTTTGGCATACTTTCAGAAGTGGGTATTGAAGAATTACCCCAAGGTTTATCAATTTTTTTGGGTAAGAATGAAGCTGGGAAGTCCACTTGCTTAGATTTTTTCCGTACTATGCTCACAGGGTATCCAGCTCCACGTAGTAAAAAAAATAATGAACGTAGCTATTTACCTCTTGGTGCAGCTAGCCTAGCTGGTGGTTTTTTGGGTTTAGAAACCACCAAACATGGCTTGGTACGTCTTACGCGTAGACCACAAAAGGGTAAGGATGATGTTGTATTAACTGATGCTCAAGGGCAAATATTAGATCCAGCATTACTTGATAGTATTTTGTCTGGTATTACGCGCGAAGTGTATCGTAATGTTTTTGGTTTTAGTCTTAGTGAATTACAGGTTTTTGACTCTCTTGACTCAGAAGGTGTGCGCCATGCTCTTTATGGGGCAAGCTTTGGTATGGGTTTGCGCCCACCCAGTAAGGTGCTTGAAGAGTTAGATAGTTATATGGATAAACAATTTAAAAATAAGGGTACAAACCCCACCTTAAACATAGCATTGCGTAATCTTGAGTTAATTCAAAAGCAAATTCAAGAAGCTCAAAGTACATGTGCACGCTTTGATACTCTTACTCTAGAAAAGGAAAAACTTGAGTCAGCCTTGGTGGAAATTCGTACCCAAAAAACAGATATGGAAGGTCAGCGCCATGCTGCTGAACGACAATTAGGAGTATGGCGACAATGGGATGAGTGGAGGTCTGTTGAGGCGCGTCTTGCGCGCATGGATGTAATACCAGATACCTTCCCAGAAGATGGCCCAGCACGGTTAAAACGCGCTCAAGAGCTTGCTCAAGAGGCCATAAGACGTGTCAACACCCAGCAAGAGCGTTGCCAAAAATTAGAGCAATCCATAGCGGCATTGGAAATAAAGCCTGATCTATTAGATCAGTTTACCTTGTTGCAAAGTTTAAGTGAACGCAAAACATCATTTCGCCAAGCTCAAAGTGCTCTCCCACCAAAAAATGCTGCCCTTGGACGTAGCGAAGCAGCACTAGAACAATATTTAGCCGATCTTGGCCCAGACTGGACTTGCGAGCGTATACGTAAGACAGATCGTTCTCTTTTTGCGCGTGGTGAAATGGAAAATCAGGCCACAGATTTACAAGCAGCAGAACAAAGTCACCTAGCGGCTATGCATGCTTTAGAAAAAGCAAACTCTGCCGTTGAACATGCCAATTACGAGTATACCCTAGCCAAGAGCAACTTAGAACATTTGCCATATCCTACAGCAGTTCTTGATGATACAGAAAGAGAAAATGTGCGCCGCAGCATTGCACGCATAGAAGGTAGTCAAAATACACTTGCTGAAAAACAAAATGCTTTTCAACTTGCTTTACATGCTTTTCAGCGCACATTAAGTGCATTACAAATTCGTACCCCCGCTAGTGATAATCATAGCGAAACTATGAATAAATTATCAAAATTATTGGAGCAACAAGATCAGGCTTTAAGTTTTGCTGAGGCTTCTGAAAAAGCACATCAACTTACTCGTGATGCCGAACAAAGTGTAGAACAAGCTATTGAAGCTGAAGAAATGGCCAGAGCTCGTCTTGAGCGTGCGCGCACCCAAAGCCGTGAAAATTCAACTAATTCTAAAACAGATCTTGATGCTCGTGCCAAGGCTATACGTGGTTTGCGAACCCTCTATAATAATTTTTGTGCCGAAAAAGAACGTTTGGCAGAGCTTACAGAGCGCGTCAATACCAGTATAGCACCAGCCCCAGTAAAAAGTGTGGCCCTTATGGTCATTGGTTTTATTATTTTGAGTTTAGGTCTTGCAGGTATTTTTATACCAATGTACTGGAATATAGCAGAAATTCAAATAACTCCGCGACTTATTATCCCGCTTAGTCAATGGTCATCATATTTAGTGGTTTTAGCCGGAGCAGCATTCTTGGCCGGTGGTTTACCGCGTTCTGGGCCAGAGACTAAACGCTTTGAGGTTGAGCAAAAAGAACTTGAGGCACGCGCCAACTCTATGCGTTTACGGCTAGTAGATATGGAAGGACATATTCAAGAACAATGTGTCATAGCCCAAGTACAAGCGGCGGACAATGTGACTCTTGATGCTGTGGAATTATTATTAGAACGCGAACGTGAGCAATATGCCGCCAATGAGCGTCTTAGTGTTGAAATTAATGGACTTGATGCAGAATTTAATACCATGCATGAAAGACTAAAGCAAAAGCGTGATGTTCTTAATCAAGTACAAAATGAAGAGCAACAAGCTCGTCATCGCTGGCATAATCATTTACGCGCTCATGACGTGGAAGCCATTCCTGCCCCTGAAGCTGCCACAACCTTTTTTGCAAGGGTAGAAGCGGCTATTTTGGCACATTCAAGCCTTCAGAGTTTACGTGAAGAAATTGCTCAGCTAGATAAGCAAATTGAGGAAGATAGCTCTTTCCTAGCTCAAGTAAAGCCCATGGCTCATATTTTAGCCAAGTCTGCGCAAGTTAAAGATATTGAAATAGAGCAAGAAGCTGATTCACCTGATGGTGTTGAGACGCAAGAAGTTAACAATGAACCAACCCCACCAAGCTTGCAGGATATTTTGTTAGCCAGTGTACAGGTTCTTGATACTTGTCGAGAAGCTGATGAAATGCAATCGGAGCGACTTAAAGCTGAATCCTTGGTGCATAATGCATCCTATAATCGCGATCAGGCCAATAAAACTCAAGCTGAAGCTATACAAGGGCTTAATGAGAGTGAGCAAAGCTTAGAAAGGGCGCGCACTGCTTGGATAGAGCGTTTGCAAGAATTGAGTATGGATACAAATGTTACTCCTGCCATGTTGCGTACAGCTTTGGATAGTATGGAGCGTTGCTTGGCAGTTGAATTGGAGATTGCCAGTACTAAAGAAGAAATACAAAGGCTTGAGCATGAATGTGCTGCGTTAGTGAGCCCTCTTAAAAATATTTTGCAAGTAGTGCAGATGGCAGAACCAAACAGTAGTAATCATGACATACCATTTCAAGAAGATTGGTTAAATTGCCTTGATAATCTACTGGCTAAGGCCCAAGTAACATATGACAATACACGCTTAGAAGATCAATACAAAGCCCAGTTAAGCACACAGGAAGAAGAATTACACGAAGCAAGTACTGCCTTAAGTGATGCCAAAGCTACAGAAGATAATCTCTTGCATCTAGCTAAAACACAAAATATAGAGGAATTTTTACGCCTTGCATCGTTACGTACCCAACGTCATGAACTATTACAACGTCAAGCTGATCTTGAAGATGCTTTACGTTTTGCTGCTGCTGAAAATGACTTTGATGAGTTCTTGCAATCTTTTGCCAAAACGGACCAAAATGAGCGTGAACTTTTCATAGCCAAAATGCAAAATGATATTGATAACCTCACTAATGATGATCAAGAAAAATCTACAAGCCTTGCGGCCATTAGTGCAGAGCTAAATACCCTAACTGGTACAGATGACCTTTCTAAACTACGTCAACAAGAGTCTGACTTATTAGAAAATATTAATCAATCAGCCGCAAAATGGGCAAGTTTTGCTCTAGCTAGGCAGTTATTATTACAAGCAAAACAACGTTTTGAAAGTGAACGCCAGCCCCAAGTTATTCGTATGGCTTCGGAAATATTTTCACATATTACAGGTGGGCGTTGGCAAGGTATTACTGCTAAATTAGATGAAAACTCTTTGCAAGTATTCCCACCGCATGGTGCACCTACCTCGCCTCTAAATCTTAGCCGCGGCACTCAAGAGCAACTTTATTTAGCCTTGCGACTAGCATATATTCGCAACCATGCTGAACATGCCTCTGCACTGCCTGTTATAATGGATGATATATTGGTAAACTTTGATCCCGAAAGAGCAAGGCATACTGCTAAGTCTTTGCTTAGTTTAAGTCAGGGCTCAAGGGCACATCAAATTTTATTTTTTACTTGTCACCCACATATAGCTGATATGCTACAAGATATTAACCCTAACAGTCAACGTTTCATGGTTGAAGGGGGGCAAATTAATAAAGCTTGATGGTGATTTTTTGTTTACTGCTATGACTTGATGATTAAAAAAGTCAAATATTTTTCATTCAATAAACTAATATAATGAGCAAGTTTGAAATTAAATTTTGCTTAAGACACGCTAGGTTAAACATTTAAGACTTGACCTCAGTGCCGATGCCATATATACGACTTTTGGAAGTCAAACGGCGTAAGCACCGTTAACCCCGTCAGGTCCGAAAGGAAGCAGCGGCAGCGGGCTAGCTACGGGTGTTTGACTTCCTTTTTTTTGCTCAATAAAAACCCCTAAAATATAGCCAAGAGGTCATATTTTAGGGGTTATATATTTTGTAATATTTATAAGATTACATTTTTTTTAGTTCAGCGTACCAAGCTCCGGCCTGTTCCATAAGTTTGTTGGTGCGGCTGGCTATGGCATGAGGGTCTTTTATGTATCCATCAAGTAGCAAGCTTGTATCGTAAAGTCCCTCTATCATTTCAGTAAGAAGAGCATCATTGGCGTCTGCTTTATGAATACGTAGCAATGTGCGTAGCATGGGGTGGTCGCGGTTAACCTCAAGAACTTTTTGCGGTACTGAGTCGTCTTTATTCATAACCCGCATCAATTTTTCCATGGATGAGGTCATACCACCATCGGGGGCTACAAGACAAGCAGGGCTACCTTCTAAGCGGTGGGAGATGCGTACTTCCTTGACTTTATCGCCTAAGATACCTTGCATATGCTTGAGTAATGTGTCGAAGTTTTGCACATCTTCTTCAGCCAATGGGTTTGATTTTGTTTTTTCTTCGGCTGTATTTTCAAAGTCTTTAAGGCTGTCGTCGTTGGCATGTTCTACAGCTTTGAAATCCCATTCTTTGTATTGCCCAAGTCCTTCCATAACAAATTCATCAATGGGTTCTGTTAAATAAAAGACCTCAAGGCCTTTTTTAGCAAATACTTCTAAATGAGGATTAAGGCGTACAGCTTCGCGACTAGGGCCAGATACATACCAGAAAGTCTTTTGTCCTGCTTTGGCTCTACCCATATAATCATCTAGAGAACTTAAACCGTCGTTATCTTCGTGAAATGATGAATTAAAGCGTAGTAATGTGGACACCTTTTCACGGTTAATAAAGTCATGGTAACCAAGCTTAAACACTCGCCCATGCGCATGCCAAAACTTGGCATAGGCCTCATTATCGGCAGATAGTTTTTCTAAATGGTTAAGACTTTGCTTGACTAAGGTTTGTTGAATTTTTCTAAGCAGCACATTTTCTTGTAAGGTTTCGCGCGAAATATTTAATGGTAGGTCCTCGGTATCCACCACGCCCTTAAAAAATGATAGATACTCTGGTAAAAGCTCTTTATTTTCGCGCATAATGAGAACACGCCTTGCATATAAATCAAGCCCCCAGTTTTCACGGCCACTGCCAAAAAAATCATGCTTGTGTTCTGGTATAAAGAGTAGAGCATTAAATTGTACCGGCGCATCTACAGATAAATGTATGGTATCTAGTGGTTCTTGGCTGTCATAGGTTAAGAACTTATAAAACTCGGCATATTGCTCTTTGGTTATGGAAAATTTTGGTTCGCGCCATAGGGCTTGAGTTGTATTAACATGCTCACCATCAACACTAATGTTAAATGGAATAAAAGCCGAATGCTTGCGAATGGTTGATTCTATGCGATATTTTTCTAAAAACTCAGCTGCATCGTCCTTAATGTGGGCCACAATGCGTGTACCACGTTCTGGAGCATCTTCGGTGGTGTTAATGGTAAATGTACCGCTGCCATCACTGCTCCAAACATGGGCAATATTTTCACCAAAGGCTGGGCGTGAGGTTACTTCCACTTTGTCAGCCACCATAAATACAGCATAAAAACCTACACCAAAGCGGCCAATAATATTTGATGCATCGGTATTATTTTCTTCTTGGCTATTTATATCGGCCAAAAACTCTTCAGATCCTGATTTAGCAATGGTTCCAAGGTTATTGATGAGCTCACTTTCAGTCATGCCAATGCCGGTATCGGTAATTGTCAAAACCTTGGCGTCTTTGTCTATGCTAATATTTATTTCTAAAGCTGTATCGGGGTGCAGAGGTATTTGCCCTCTATTTTGTTGAAAACGTAACTTATCAAGAGCGTCTGAGGCATTGGAAATAAGCTCACGTAAAAATATTTCACGGTTAGTGTAAAGTGAATGCGTAATAATATCCAGGACTTTACGGACCTCAGCTTTAAATTTATGTTTTTTTGTACTACTCATAACATCCTCCAAAAAAATTGTGCTCTTTATAAATAAAATGTCTTGGGCTATCGTCAAGGGGTTGATGTAAAAATTTCTAAGGTAGGTATTTTTTGCTTGGAATGTAACTTGCATAAAAAAATGAAACCAAATTACCATTAAGGATTAGTCAAAATACTTTGTCGTAATAATGAGTAATGAATATAAATACCCGTCAGGAGTTTATCATGGAAGTAACATCAAGTAATGCTAATGGTTTAAGTGGTATTGCTGTGCTTTGGGAGCAAAATCAACGTCAAACCCAAGCCACTCAAGAAGATACCATTAAACAAGAAGATAGTGTGCGTGTGAGCCATTTTCCACAAAATGCTACTCTTTTAAGTGATGCCGAGTCTGAAGTTGTATTGCAAGAAACTATGGACAGCATTAAGAGCGATCCATATGAGGCTATGTTTGTGCATAGTGGTCTTGATGCTTCACGCGTGGCCGCGCTTTTGGCTTAGTTTGTAAAATCAAATTTCACGTGCTCTTGCACGTTCAATTTCTGTGAGCATGTTTTGCGCGAAACTTTTTTCATCAAAGCGTAAAGCATGCTCACGTATTGCATGCGCATCAAAGTTGGACTCTATGGTTTCAAAGTGGTCAATGGCAGCGCAAAGAGCCTCTACATCTTGGGTGGGGAAAAAAAGGCCAGTTTTTTCGTGTATGACAGTTTCTGTAGCACCACCACAGCCATAGGCTATCACTGGTGCACCACAAGCCATGGCCTCTACCGGAACCAGCCCAAAGTCTTCTTCTCCAGGAAAAAGTAAAGCCTTACATTTAGCATAAAGGTCAATAATTTCAGGTGTGGGTATGCGCCCTAAAAAGCTAACATTAGGCCCAGCAAGGCTTTGCCATCTTTTCTTAGACTCACCTTCTCCTACCACAAGCAGTTTACGCTTTAGGCGTGTGCATGCTTCAATGGCAATATCAACTCTTTTATAGTCCACAAGCTGGCCCACATAGAGATAAAAGTCTTCGCGGGGCTTGGTAGGGGTGGGAAAATCATCTATATTTATAGGTGGGTGAACAATATTTGCATCACGACGCCAATGCTTTTTGATGCGTCTAGCTACAGTTTTTGAGTTGGCCACAAAGTGATCCACACGATTAGCAGATATGACGTCAAAAGCACGTAAACGTGAAAAAAAGTACCGCATAGCTGTGCGCATGGGCCAAGATGCTGCAGCTAAATATTGAGGGTACATATCCCACAAATAACGCATGGGTGAGTGACAATAGCAAATATGTGTGCTCTCACTACGTGTTAAGACGCCTTTAGCAGGGCCAGATTCACTTGATATAATAAGGTCATAATCGCTAAGGTCTAGCTGTTCCAAAGCTAAAGGCATAAGGGGTAGATATTTTTGGTAATGCCTTTTAGCAAAGGGAAGTTTTTGAATAAAAGATGTGTAAATATTTCGATCTTGTAAAAATGGGGATAAATCTTCCCTTTGCACCACGTGGGTAAAAATATCTGCTTGTGGATACATACGGCACAAGGCTTCTAAAACTTTTTCGCCACCACGCATGCTCACAAGCCAATAATGTATTAAGGCCACCTTTCGTGGAGCTTGCAATGTAGTAATGGGTTGCTCTAGCATATTAATCCCAACGTATGCATTGTGGCATAGGTGTTGTTTCAATGACCCTGACAATGTCATCGGCACTAACACAAGCAACTCCAACATGCTCAAGCACAAGACCTGCACCATAGGTTGCAAGTATACAACATGTTAGCATATCAAGACCTGCCGCGCGCCCTAAAGCTAGGGTAGAGATTACTGTATCACCTGCACCGGTTACATCAAAAACAGCCTTGGCACTGGGTGCAATATTCCATACTGCACCATCCTTGCTAAATAAGGCCATGCCTTGAGCTCCAAGGGTTATAAGTAACTCCTTACATGCATAAGCATCCATAATTCTCCGCCCAGCAAGTACGACATCGTCCTTACTTTTTAACTCCATGTGGGCCATTTGTGAAGCTTCTTTTCTATTGGGGGTCATGAGTGAGCTATGCGTATAGCATACGGCATTGTTTGGCTTGGGGTCTACTAATAACTCAGCAGGGTTAGGCATGGATTTGATAATATCATGTATGCATTCACGAATGCTAATATTAATTAACCCTTTGGCATAATCTGAAAGTATCAAAACTTGATGGTCAGGAATAAGTTTTTGCAGCGTCTGACAAATGAAATTGCTTTCACCTTCAGTCAAGGTTTTGCAGTCTTCTTTATCAAAGCGTAAAACCTGCTGACTTTGGGCCATAATACGTGTTTTTACAATGGTGTTGCGCTGCTCATTTTGTAGTATATGGCTGTCAATGGATGATTCTTCAAGCAACACTTTAAGTTTTTGTCCGTCGCTACCTTTACCGCAAATACCTACAAGAGTGGGTTTGCCACCAAGGGCAAAAATATTATGTGCTACGTTGGCAGCCCCACCAAGCATATGCTTTTGGCTAGTGATGCTAACCACTGGTACTGGGGCTTCAGGTGAAATTCTTTGAGCATCACCTTGCAAATAAACATCAAGCATAATATCACCCAAGATAAGAACCTTTTTGCCTTGCAAGCTAAGTGCGCTTTTGCATAAATTTTCTTGGTCAATCTTGGGCGTATGCATAAAAAATTACCTATCGCTAAGGGCTGCTGTAATAATACCTTCGGCGGCAAGTTGTCCATCCACAAAGGCACGCACCTCAACCTTGCACAATTTCATTTTCCAACGCGGATTTGTGCATTCAAGGTCAAGCCTATCCCCTGGTCTAACTTGGCGGCGAAATTTAACTTTTTCAATGCCAGCAAATAGCAAAAGCTTGTCGTTGGGGTAGCCTAGCTCTGCAAGACCCAATAAACAAGCCGCTTGTGCAAGGGCCTCTATTATTAGTACACCTGGCATGATGGGTAAATTTGGAAAGTGCCCTTGAAAAAATGGTTCGTTAACACTTACATTTTTGTAGGCTTTTATATGTGATTTAGGTACGCATTCTACAACTCTATCTACCAATAAAAAAGGATAGCGATGTGGTAAAATAGAGCAAATTTCATCTATGCCCATAGTGGAGGCTTGTGTCATAATATCTCCTAAGCGCTAAGAATATAAGCTAAATACATAGAAACCCCGAACTCTCAATTATTGAGAGCCGGGGATAAAAAGCATTATATAAAAAGGATGAATTATTTTTTCTTATAGTCGCCAGATTTCCAAAGTTTGTTGACTTCTTCCAACACATCCTTTGTTAAATCCATGCTTTGCTGAGCGTATAATACTCCACCTGCAGTCACGTCTACAACGTAGTCAAAGCCTTTACGCTTTGCAACTTCGTAAGAAGCGCGAAAAACAAGAGTGACCATATCTTGGCGAATTTTTATTTCATCTTCTTCTACCTTACGAGCAAAATTGCGGGTTTTTTCATCAAACTCGCGACGAAGGCGAATGAACTCCACTTGCTTTTCTTCATTAGCATTTTTTTGTAAGGCTTCGGCTTTCTTCTGTAAGTCAGCAGATTGTTTTTCTATTTGCTTTCTTTCAGTGCCGTATTTAGATTCCATTTTTTTCTTGGCATCTTTTGCAGGGTCACTGTTGGTTGCAATTTCTTGCATGTCAACAACGCCAATCTTAAGCTCAGCAGCCACAGCAACACTTGAAAACATGATAAGAGCCGCCATGGTTAAAAAAAGAACTTTACGCATTTAATTCTCCTTTACGTACATCATAAATTAATCAAAAATCGTTAACTTAACTAACATCACATAGCATCATCGTCATTATTCGTCAAGGCAAAGTGTGTATCTTGACCATTTTCAAGACGATTTTTATACTGCATAATGCCATCGGCTATGCCATTAGCCAAAATTGTTCTATATTTAGCTTGTTTAAGTTTTGCTGCTTCTTCTTTATTGCTACAATAGCCAACCTCTACCAAGATAGCTGGCATATTGGTGTCAATTAGTACGTGAAATGGTGCTGAGCGTGTACCGGCATTTTTTGTATTAAAACCATTTCGTTTTAGCCGCTTTAAGGTAGCATTTAAGACATCACTAGCAAGACCTGTAGACTCAGAAGTGCGCACATTTAACATTACATTGGCAAGTAAACTTTGAATGTCACCAAGTTTTCGATCGCTGGTGGCGTTTTCAAGGGCCGCAGTCTGTGCTGCATGTGCGTTTTTGGCAAAATTTAAATAATAGGTTTCAAAACCATGCACACGTGGATCTTTATTGGCATTTACGTGGATAGATACAAAAAGATCGGCTTGGGCAGTATTGGCTTGCGCCGGACGCGCACTTAAGGGCACAGATTTGTCGCTTGTGCGACTATATACAATGTTTAATCCATATGATTTTAGTATCTTGCCTAGGCGTAAACCCACATCAAGTACAATGTCACGCTCAATTATACCATTGCCAATAGCTCCAGGGTCTCGTCCCCCATGGCCTATATCAATAAAAACAGTTTGCACACTAAGACCAAGCTGCAAAGCCATATTCTTGGTGTTAGATTTGTGCACACGTTTTGATAGTTCCTTTTCACTGGGTATAGCGGTAGGTTTTGCTACTGGCTTGGACTGTGCTTTAAGTTCAGGCTTTGCTTTTGGGTTGGCCTTTGCCACTGGTTGTTTATTGGTTTGCGTTTGTTTAACGGCAACTTTTGAAGCTGTGTTTGGCTTGGACTTAACCATGGCTAGCTGCTGTACCTTGGGTACATGCTTAGGCTTGGTTTCTTGCTTAACTTTTTTGTCTGTATGCGTTTTGGTACTAGCTATGGCTGTCGAATCAGTTTTTGGTACTATAAGATGAGGTAATTTTTTAATTTTAGTTTTTGCTTTGGCTGTGGCGGTTAAAATAATCCTAAAAGGGTTTTGCTCGACCTTGGTATTATAATTAGAAACTTGAGAAAAATCGAGTTTCAAATTGGTACTACCATGTTTTTGTTTAGCAATGGCTAGCTTGGTAAGCACACTATTTTTTATGCGCGCCCCACGTCCTACACCCTTGGCTGGTGTAGTGTCATCCATGATGAGCAAAATTTGCTGTCCTTTATCAGCAGCTACGCGCCAAGTGGTATGCTTGTCTAGGGCCACGGTAATTTGTACTGTATCTTTATCCAAAGTAGCCCAAGAAACTTGAGTTAAAGCAACACTAGGTTTATTCTGCTCAGATTGTTTAGTTTTATCTGAGTCTTGAGTGGGCTTAAGACGCTTTTTTGACGCAGTTTGTTTGGGGCGTAACTTGTTTTCAAGGGCCAAGGCTTTTTTGTACATATCGCCCTTGGGCAGCTTTGTTTTAATATATTCAATTAATTGTAATGATTTGTCTGATTGATTTAGGTTTATAGCATAAATTGTTGCCGCTTGATACAATGCATCATCAGCAAGTAGGCTGGTTCTAAATTCCGTTGCAAGCTTAATATATCGCTCTATGGCAAGGTTATAATTTGCATCTTGCCCACCCATATGCTCAAGAACCATGGCGTTACGAAAAAGTGCGGCTGGTCTATTGGGCCAAGTTTTATACTCTTTATAGATGTCATGAAACTCTTGTGCTAAACTAAGCCATTGTTTTTGTGAAACATTGTTTTTAGTTTTTAATTCTTCAAAAACTTTTTTAGCCACATTATAACGGGATGTGGCGGTAGAAATAGAGGTAGAAGATTTGGAGGCAGAGTTAGCGTTATTAGCGTTTGGTATGTTACTTTCCTTACCATAAAAAAAACCTACAAGTAGCAACAATCCCATTATAAATCCTAGTGCAGGTCCTAATCTGCGCCAAATTGATGTTGACTTTGTTATGTTTTTCTTTGCCATAATATCATCCAATATGTGCTTAATAAAAAAATTGCTGTTTCATTATGTAAGGCAAAGTATATCATGCATTTTATATGCCAACAATACTTTGACATGATTTATTTTCTGCTAGCAAGATCTTCGCATAGGTGTAATGCTTTTATGCACGGCAATCTAATTTTGTGTATTCATACGTCCATGTGTGAAGTTTGGTAAAGTTTTTTTCACGTTGCAGCACCTCCGCTCCGCTTCGTCGCAGCAAATTGTTCAAAAAAAATTCCCCAACCTCACACATTCCATTGTTGACATAGAATTTTTTGTAAATACATTTGAAATTAGATTGCCGTGTGCTTTTATGAATGGAGTAAATATTTGCTCTTTCGAGCCATGAAAAAATATGCTAGAATCATCAAATCATATTATTAGGAGGAAAGAATGATTCGTAAAGCACAAGACATAGCCAATGAGCGTATGGAAAAAGCCCGCGGTGGATTAGGATTTATGATGACTAAGGCCTTAATTAATGATGAGCAATTCTGTGGTAAAGGGCGCATGTTTAATCATAGCGTGCTAGAACCTGGCTCATCGGTGGGTGTGCATAAGCACAGCGGAGATGTGGAAGTATATTATATTTTAAGCGGTGAAGGCACCTACAATGACAATGGTACATTGGTTCCTGTGAAAGCGGGTGATGTTACTTACTGCCCTGATGGTGAGACACACGGTATTGAAAATACTGGTAAGGAAAATTTAGAGTTTTTGGCTCTTATATTATATTCATAATTTTTTACCCCCCATTAGATTGCGTAATGGGGGGTAAATATTAATTTTCAATAATATGCAAAGGGCATAAGTATTGAAAATTAGGATATTTGGCGCGGATTTCATCAATAAGTGGGCTTTGCCCTTCGAGGAAAATAGTACTGATACTAGAAATTTCTAAATTATTATCTTCGGCAAAATCAAGCATGCCTCTAAGAGTCCCACCAGTTGAAATGACATCGTCAAAGAGCATAACCTTTTTATGGCGTACCATATCTAAGATACTAGCATCATACCATAAGTATTGTTCACCACCTGTGGTGATGGAGCGCACATCAACGCTTTTTGGGTCTTTCATATAAAGTTTTTTGGCTTTTCTTAGTACAAAATAATCAATGTTCCAAAGTCTAGCCATTTCTTGAGTTAAGGGTATGGCTTTTGCTTCAGGACAAATGATAACATCTGGTTTTGGAAAATTTTTTATACCTTCTCGGGCTAAGTCTTGAATAAGTTGTGTTTTACCAAGGCTATCAAATAGTAGAATACTAATATTTGTGCCAGGCAAAGGTACTATGGGTAATTCCACTTGTATATCTCCAACTTGCAATGCCTCGGTCATAATTATCCTCCTAAATTATTTTTTAATTTTTGCATATATTGGGTATGTGTAAATTCAAAGTGTAGTGGAGTTAAAGTAATATAGCCTTTTGAGAGCATGTCTTTATCTGTTCCGTCTTCTACGTCTTGGGCGCGAATTTCACCCTTTATCCACCAATAGCGGTCACCGCGTGGGTTATAGCATTCATCATAGGTATCTTGCCAAAGGGCACTAGTTTGAGGACATATGCAAAGGCCTTTATTTTGGCTAAAATCTACATTAGGGTAGTTGATATTGAGTACACAGCGTGCTGGCATGCCCTGCCAATCAAAGTCTTGTAGAAGTTTTGCGGCATGCCTTGCTTGGTCTAATAAGGCAGTAGGGCGTAAATTGTCATAGGATAGAGCAACGGAATATAGGCCATTATGAGCACCCTCTGTGGCTGCAGCCACCGTACCTGAATATAGAATATCTGGTCCAACATTAGCTCCGGAATTGATACCGGATATGACCAAATCTGGCCTTTTAGGTAATAGTGAAGACAGGGCAAGTTTAACGCAGTCTGAGGGAGTGCCATATACGCCAAGCCCATTAAATCCAACTTCGCTAATTTCTTTGATTCTAAGAGGTTGAAATACGGTTAGGGCATGCCCCACGGCAGATTGTTCTGTCATGGGAGCTACCACATAGACATTATGCCCAAGCTCACAAAGGGCTGCATATATGGCCCTTAAACCAACAGCGTAAATACCATCATCATTGGTGAGTAAAATGTTCATTTGACAAGAGCTCCAAAAAAAGGAAATTTAGGTGACATTATTTTTTTAAAAACTATCAACAAAAGTTGTTGTGCAGATACATTCTACACAGTGCTAAAAAGAGTACAAGCTTTTTTGTTATGTTAGTAATTTTAACGCACAAACAAGGTGTTATATGCAAAATACAAGCGATTTTAATCCAGACGCAGAGATTAGGGATATATTTTTACTGTCTGCTGCATCCATGCAGCAAGCTCGCAATGGGCCATATTGGAAGCTTGAATTAAAAAAAGCTAACCGCACGTTAGATGCTAAGATTTGGAGCCCACTTAGTCAGGAATTTTCTACTTTAAATCCTGGAATGTTTGTGGAAGTGGTGGGGCGTTGTTCTCTTTTTCGTGATCAAGTGCAGATTACAATAGATAAAATGCATGTTTTAGATGAAGAAGCTTGCACCAATCTTGATATGGCAGACTTTCTGCCCTCAAGTCCACGCCCACCTAAGGAAATGTGGGATGAGCTTTGTAATATTTGTAAACAAGAATTTAGCCATGCACCATGGTATAAATTTGTATTTTCTGTTCTAAATGACCAAGAAGTACAAAGAAATTTTTTACAAGCCCCAGCTGCTAAAGGTGTTCATCATGCTTATGCTGGTGGATTACTAGAACATACTCTTGGGGTTGTGAAGTTGGTACGTGATATTGCAAACCTTTATGTTGAGCTGGATAAACAAGTGCTAATTGCCGGAGCTATATTCCATGATATTGGGAAAATATGGGAATTTTCTGGTGGTTTGGTTAACGATTATACCACTAAGGGACGTTTGCTTGGGCATGTGGAATTGGGCCTTGAGCACTTGCAAAAGCATTTAGACAAGTCTGGCCTTGAGGAAGATCTTGCTGATCATTTAAAACATCTTATATTAAGTCACCATGGTAGTTATGCCTTTGGTGCAGCACGTTTACCTCAAACTGCTGAAGCCTTGCTCTTGCATTTTGCAGATAATATTGATGCTAAAATGGCCCAGTGTCGTCATGTTTTTGAGGATGCTGACAGTGATACATGGTCAAGTTATCAGCCAACACTTGAGCGTTATATGTACAAGCCAAAACCTAGTCCTGATGCAAAACCCAAGCAAGCCACAAAGAATAAAGGGGATGAGCAATGTTTATCACTTTTGAAGGTATAGAAGGCTCTGGCAAAAGCACTGCCCTAAAAGGTCTTTATGCTTATTTAGTGGGTCAAGGCTATGAGGTGGTTTGTACGCGTGAACCAGGGGGGAGTGAGCTTGGTCGTAACTTACGCGCCACATTACTTAATGAGCATAATAAATTTTGTTCGGAAACGGAGTTATTTTTATTTTTGGCTGATCGCGCTCAGCATGTGCAAGAAGTCATTAGGCCAGCCTTAGAGCAAGGCAAGTTTGTGCTTTGTGATCGTTATGTACATTCAACCATAGCCTATCAAGGAGCAGGGCGTGGCTTGGATATGGATATTCTTTTGAGTTTGCATAAGCTTTGTACCAAGAATCTTTGGCCTGATTTGACACTTTTACTTGATGTTCCAGTAAGTGTTGGGCTTAGTCGTGTTGCTAAGCGTAATGAAGCCCAAATGGATGAGGATAATGAAAAACGTTTTGATAATGAAAGTGTAAACTTTCATGAACAAGTGCGCCAAAATTATCATACTCGTGCAGCGTTAGAGCAAGAGCGCATAGCCATTATTAATGCGCATTGTGAACCTCAAGCAGTTATTAAACACTGTATTGAAGCGGTGGAAACATATCTTAAACAAAGGATATAATATGCCTTGTGAATACTATAGTTTAGAGTGGTGCGGTACTCGTTTACATACCAAGCCTGCTGACCCAGCTACATTTAAGCTCGATGATGAACTTAAACCAGCTATGCCCATACACTCTTGTCTTGGTGATGATAATAAAATTTGGTGTGAGGTATACAGGACTCAAGAGCAAAGTGGTGGATTTTTTATGCTACGCGACTTTGACGATATACTTATGGTTGCCAAAGCCAATGATAATATAGCTTTTCTAGCTGGACTAAACTTCTTTGCCGGTATTGTGAGTAATAGCCGTTATAGTGCAGATATATTTGAACATAACGATGATGAAGATTAGGGAAGCTGTTAATTTCTTAGATGATTGGCCTAGGAGTGGCAAAGCTTTTTATATTTGCCACATATGAGCTATGATGAAAATAAAACACAGTTCTCTGGAGATTACCGTTTTTGTTGGATATAAAAAACTTTCTCCAGAGAACTTTGCAATAATTTAAAGCCGTTTAACTTTCTTTTTTCTCCGGTAAGAACGATGCCCCAATACCTAAGGCCAATAAAGTCCCAACCACAGCTAGGCTGGCCATGGCTGGCATATGCACCGCACCAGTTACCATAAGCATCATCTTGATACCAATAAAAGCCAATATGGCAATAACACTTTTTTCAAGGTGGCGTAGATAGCGTTTAGCCGCTGCCAACATGAAATACATGGAGCGTAAGCCAAGAATAGCAAAAATATTACTGGTATATACAATAAAAGGATCACTGGTTATTGCTATGATAGCTGGGACTGAGTCAAAGGCAAACATAACGTCTGACATTTCCACCACAATAAGGCAAAGGAAGAAAGGGGTTGCTTTCAAAATACCCTTGCCACCATTTTCTTCCCCAACGCGCACAAAAAATTTCTCGCCTTCCACATGGGGATGCACAGGAATAAAACGCTGTGTAATACGCACCGACCAGTGATGTGAATAGTCTTCTATTGCTTCGGTATGTTTGCCCATTTGCTGCCACATTTTCCAGGCAGTCCATAAGATGAAAACACCAAAAGCACCCAAGGCATAATTGCCAAAAGCCTGTACTAAGCTTGTGCCGGCAATAATAAAAATAAAGCGCATAATTAAAGCACCAAGAATACCATAATATAGTATTCGATGCTGATATTCGTCCTTAACCCCAAATGAACCAAAAATTGCCATTATTACAAAAAGATTATCCACAGCAAGGGATAATTCAAGTAAATAACCGGCTATGAAGAGTTGAGCTGGTTCAAAACTAAAGCTATAACCTATATAACATGCAAAAAGCATGGAAAGAGTCACCCATAGGGCAGACCAAGCCAAGGCATTTTTTACACTTATGACCTTATTGTCCTTATGGCTATGTAAGTCGAACCATAAGAAGAAAAGTACACAGACAAGAAATATAGCAATTTCCCACATTGAGTGTTGTGCTAAAAGTGATTGTGTTTCCATTTAAACCTCATCATAGTTTATCAACACAAAATAGTTGATTTTTAACCTTACCGTTAGACATCTTAAAGGGATAGCGCGAAAATAGTTTGGTAGGTTTGATTTTAAATATTTTCATAAAACTAATATGTTATAGCTATGAATATCCCCACAAAATAAAAAAGCCTTCGCGGCAAAAAGCCGTGAAGGTCTTACCACTTGATTAAATCAAGGGCAACGCCAGACCACTTATGGTCATGCTGTTGACGTTGCCTAGGTCTCAAGAACCCGGTTACTCCCCTTACACTAAGAAAGGCTACCTAAGTATAAATTAGGTGTCAAGTAATGAATTACTTTAAATTAAGGCCATTAATTAGTCCACACAAAGGCAGACTAATTATAAAGCTCCCAAAAAATTTTTTGGGAGCTTTATATGTAAAAATTAATTACCGTTTAGCTCAGTGCGGAACTTACGCGAAAGACGGAATACAACAACTTTACGTGGAGCAAGTGTAATAGTTTCATCAGTTTGGGGGTTACGCCCCTTACGTGCATTTTTATCATAGGCTTCAAACTTGCCAAAACCACTTACTAGCAGAGAATCATCTTTTTTAATGGCTCCCTTCATAACTTCTAACAATTTTTCCACTATGTTTTTGACATCAGAGCGGTTTTTGTCGGTTTTCTCATAGATAGCTTCGACAATTTCAGCCTTTGTTAATGTCTTCCCCATAATCTCCTCCAAGTCCGTGAAATAAAATTACTTTTACATTGTTTCGCTTGAAAATTCCAAGACTTAGTCCAATGCCCCATATTGCACTGACAAAGCATTTATGTAAGAATTTGACCTAGCGAAAAAATAAGCCAAAAGTTAGGCAAGGTGAAATATACTCTGCATACCCCTTGTATGCAAGGAATTTTTTGCATTTTGTTGATTTTTTTTTAGATTTACTTGTAATAATGGACATTTTAGATAGTTTTTAAATTATACTAGTATGCAAAAAAGTTTATCATTATAATATAATATGAATAAGCACCCATAAACTATAAATCAATTTTTCTGTATAAAATATGAAATTTAAGCTGCCATGGTCACCCCAAAAATATCGTGCACATATTCTGTGGCCGATTTTTATACCCTTTGCAGGTTGTGCTACGCGCTGTATTTTTTGTGCCCAAGATGTGCAAAGTGGTACAAGGCAAAAAGAAATTAGGCTTATATTATCTGAGCTTAAAGATAATTTAATACAAAGACAACTAGCTGGGCATAGTGCGCCTGAGTTGGGCTTTTTTGGGGGCACATTTACAGCTATTGACGAGGCAGACTTTGAACTTTGTTGTGATTTTGTGCGTGCAGAAGTTTTAGCTAAGCGTGTTAGTCTTGCGCGTTGTTCCACCCGTCCAGATGCATTAAGCCCCACCACTCTTGAAACATTACAACAGTCTGGTTTTCATATGGTGGAGCTTGGCATTCAAAGTTTTAATGATGATGCACTTTTAAAAGCACAACGTAACTATAGTAGTGAAGTGGCAAAAAATGCTTGTGCTAAAGTCAAAGAATATGGTTTGAAACTTGGCATACAGCTCATGCCCGGTATGCCTGGCGTAAATTCAAAAATATTTATACAAGATGTAGCTTTGGCTTTAAAGTTTAATCCTATCGCTTTGCGTTTCTACCCTTGCCAAGTCATAAAAGGAACACAACTAGCGCAGCTTTGGCACAGCCAAGAGTTTAACCCGTGGTCATTAGAACAAACTATTGAAACTTTGGCTCAAGCTTGGCTTATGGCTCATGAAAAGCAAGTGGCAGTTATTCGTATGGGGCTTGCACCTGAGCCGGCACTAGAACAAGCCATTCTTGCTGGGCCAAGACACCCAGCCCTTGGTAGCCTTGTACAAGG
>CAYJDF010000013.1:0-3559 GCA_964368845.1 uncultured Desulfovibrionaceae bacterium | reverse complement strand
GTTATAATTTAGGATATATGAAAGTTGAGCTTGTTCTTTTATTCACCATCAAAGGGCTCGCTGAAAAAAAGTGTTAACAAGTGGAGATAGTTATGTATAAATTAAAAGATCACCCTGTTGACTATAAAGAAGAGCTAGACGCACTGGAAAAAGTTTGTGGAACAAGTATTTCTACGTGTTATCAATGTGGTAACTGTACCGCAGGCTGTCCGGCCTCCTTTAGTTATGATTTACAACCCCATCAAGTTTTACGTCATTTGCAATTAGGGCATTGGGAAGAGGTATTAAAATCTCGTTCTCTTGCCATGTGCCTATCTTGCTCAACCTGTTCACAGCGCTGTCCCAATAACATAGATATTGCGGCACTCATGGAACATTTACGCCATAAAGCTCGTCAAGAAGGTGTTTTTGCAGTGCCTAAAATAGATAAATTTTGGCTATCCTTCTTAGATACGGTGAGGTATTGTGGACGTACCTATGAAATGGGGGTTATGGTATTATATATGTTACGTTCTGGTCGTTTATGGACCGACGTAGATTTAGCACCCATGGCCCTTAGTAAAAATAAGTTGCCTTTCATCCCTCATGGAATTAAGGGAGCGCAAGCCGTTGGTAGAATTTTAGAGCGTTATGAAAAGCGTTGTAAAGAGGAGGGCAAAAAAGCATGAAGTTTGCCTATTACCCAGGTTGTTCAGCTATAGGAACATCCGCCGATTATGAAGCTTCAACTCGGTTAGTCTGTCAAGACTTAAACTTTGCTTTAGACGACTTACAAGATTGGAATTGCTGTGGTTCAACCCCAGCTCATGCTGTTTCTTCTGAGCTGTCTGCAGCCCTTTGCGTGCGCAATTTAGATCTTGCCGCCAAAACTAAGGCTGAAAAGCTCCTTACTCCCTGTCCTTCTTGTCTATCCAACTTACGCCATGCGGCACATAGAATGGAAGATGAAGAATTTAGGGCCAGTGTGGATTCTTTGCTAGATGAACCTGCAGCCCCAAGTTTTCCAGAGACTTTATCGGTTATGCAAGGCCTTGTGGATACTTATGGCATAGATATGCTGGCAAGACGCGCAGCAAGAAAGTTTAATGGTATTCGTCTTGCCCCATATTATGGTTGTTTAATGAGTCGCCCAGCCGAAATTATGAATTTTGGCAATGCCGAAAATCCACAAATGATGGAAGATATTTTGCGTGCTTGTGGAGCAAATGTGCTAGACTTCCCGCTAAAAACCAGCTGTTGTGGTGCTTCATTTGGTATACCGGAGCGACCCATGACTGCCAAGCTTTCTGGCAAAATATTAGAGCTTGCCCATAACATGAAAGCTGACGCCATTATAGTTGCTTGTCCTCTTTGCCAGATGAACCTTGATTTGCGTCAAGATCAGGCTTCCAAGGCTGCACAAATAGAGTTTAATATACCTGTGCTTTACTTTACTCAAATTCTTGGCCTTGCTTTTGGGCACAAACCAGAAAAACTTGGCTTTAATAAGCTTTGTGTAAGTCCAGCCGCCCTGCTCAGCAAATTTGACCAAGCTGCCCATGAAGCCTTAAAAAGTGCTTCATCCAAAAGGGCTAAGGAGGCCATGCTATGAGAATAGGCGTATTCATCTGCCATTGTGGAAGTAATATTGCAGCTACTGTTAAATGTGACAGCGTAGCAGAAGCTGCAAGAGAGTTTCCTGATGTGGTTTATGCCGTTGACGTCATGTACGCTTGTGCCGAGCCAGGTCAACAAGCCATTGAAGAAGCTATTGAAAAATATCAATTAAATGGTGTTGTTGTGGGTTCTTGTTCTCCACGTATGCATGAACCCACATTTAGGCGTACTGTAGAGCGAGCTGGTCTTAATCGCTATATGTTTGAGATGGCTAACTTACGTGAGCATGTGTCATGGATTGGCAAGGATATGGATGCCAACACTAATAAGTCTAAAGAATTAGTGCGCATGGCAGTGGAAAAGTTACGCCGAAACAACCCACTTACAGCTCAATCATTTGCTGTTAATAAAAAAGTTCTGATTATTGGCGGTGGTGTGGCTGGTATTCAAGCTGCTTTAGATTGTGCCGATGGTGGCATACCTGTTGTTTTGGTGGAGCGTGAAGCAACCATTGGTGGAAAGATGGCTAAGCTTGATAAAACCTTTCCCACTGTAGATTGCTCAGCCTGTATCCTTGGTCCAAAGATGGTGGACATTGCCCAGCATCCTAATATTACATTATATGCCTACTCAGAAATTCAAGAAATTTTTGGTTATGTGGGCAATTTCATGATACGAATTCGTAAAAAAATATCCTATGTAGACTGGGATAAATGTACTGGCTGCGGTGAATGTGTTGAGAAATGTCCAGTCAAAGCTCCCGATGTATTTAATGAAAAAGTATCACAGTCTGGGGCTATTACCATTGCTTTTCCTCAGGCCATACCTAAAAAAGCAGTCATCAATGCTGAGCATTGTTTTATGCTAAACAAAGGTAAATGTGGTTTATGCGCTAAGAAATGCCCCACTAAGGCAATTAACTTTAAACAAGAAGAAGAAGTTGTTACCGAAGAAGTGGGTAGTATCATAGCTGCCACGGGCTATGAACTCATGGACTGGACCATATATGAAGAATATGGTGCAGGACGTTATCCTGATGTTATCACATCCTTACAATATGAACGCTTAATGAATGCTTCTGGTCCAACTCATGGGCACATTGTGCGTCCATCCGATGGTAAAGAACCAAAAAATATTGTGTTCATTCAATGTGTTGGTTCGCGTGACCCCTCCATTGGTCGTCCATATTGTTCTGGTTTTTGTTGTATGTACACAGCAAAGCAAGCAATTCTCACTAAGGATCATATTCCAGATTCTCAGTCACATATATTCTATATGGACATTCGTGCCCCTGGCAAAATGTATGATGAGTTTACCCGTCGTGCTACGGTGGAGTATGGAGCCAATTATATTCGTGGGCGTGTTTCGTCCATTTATCCTGATGGCAAGGGTCAGTATGTTGTATGCGGTGTAGATACCTTACTTGGCGAAAAAACCGAAATCTTAGCCGACCTTGTGGTCCTAGCTGTAGGTGTTGATTCATCAAGTGGAGCATCAAGCTTGGCGGAGATGATTCGTGTATCATACGATACTCACGGATTTTTTATGGAAGGCCACCCCAAGTTAAAGCCAGTTGAAACTAATACTGCTGGTGTTTTTCTTGCCGGTGCATGTCAAGGACCTAAGGATATACCGGCTTCTGTGGCCCAAGGCTCAGCCGCAGCCGCCAAAGTGCTATCCCTCTTTGCTAAGGATACATTAGAAAATAACCCTCAAATTGCAACTATTAGTATGAGTCGTTGTGTTAGTTGTGGTAAATGTGTGCGAGTATGCCCATTTGGAGCAATTCGCGAGCTTATTGTGCGCGGTGAGTTAAAATATCAAGTCTTACCCACCGTATGTCAAGGTTGTGGCCTATGTACTGCAACTTGCCCACAAGGTGCGGTGCAAATAGCTCACTTCACCGACGATCAAATTCTTGCGGAGGTTAATGCCTTATGCCGCAGCTAGAAAATAAAGAATT
>CAYJDF010000012.1:0-33359 GCA_964368845.1 uncultured Desulfovibrionaceae bacterium | reverse complement strand
TCTTCTTTTCTTTGCATGGCATTAACAGGGCAAACCTTAGTACAAAGGCCACAAGCCACACAAAGCTCAGGCACAAACTTGGTTAGGCGTGTTTGAGTATCAACTAAAAGGGCATTGGTTTTACACATGGAGGTGCACATACCACAATGCATGCAAAGCTCTTCATGGAAGCACACCTCATGTTTAAGTCCTAAGACCTTAACCCCACAGTTTTTAAGATAGTCTATACCACGCTCAATGTTTTGATCTGAGCCCATAAGCTCAAGAGTCATGTTACCTTCTTTACGTGGGCCAATTTGTGCTTTTAAGATATTGAACATAAGATCATAATCACGCACTAGTTGACATACAAGCGGCTCATTGGAGATGTCCGGTGCAAAGCTTAGCCTAATTTCTTTGCGTTGTTCTTGAGTTGGGGTAGAGTTTTTTGTCATATCTTAACTATTGGTTTGTAAAAATGATTTTGCTCTTGAAGCTTCAGCCGATGTGGGGAACTTTTTAATAAGTTCTTGCAAGCGCGCAGTAGCAGCAGCCTTTTGTCCAAGTTTACTAAATGAGATACCTTGCTTTAAATATGCTCCAGGTACAGATGAACTTTTGGGGAAGCTGTTTATTACTTTATCATAAGCTAGAGCCGCATCGTTAAATTTATTGAGTTGGAAGTAGCACTCACCAACATAATACCAAGCATTGCCTGCTTGAGGATTTTGAGGATAGTTTTTGGTAAAGTCACTAAATGAACGCTGGGCTTGACTGTATTGTCTTGCGTTAAAAGAACTTACCCCAGCATTATATAGAGCTGTTGCCATATCAGCTTGAGGGGCTTGGGCTACTGGTGGTTGTGGGGGTACAGGGTTTAGGGTAAGTGTTCCACGATTTTGAGGCATACCATCAGAATAAACCCCATCACTACCAATGCCGCCTTCCATACCGCTCTCCATGCTACCTTCCATGCCCATGGGGGTAGTTAGAGGAGCATCAAGATTTAGGTTAAGCGCAAGAGATCTTTCAACTTGTCTAAGGGCTGCGTCATGTCTATTGACTGTATCAACCAAGTTTTTAGCTCCGCCCATGGCATTGAGGTCGTCTAGCTGACCTTTGAGGGCATTAAGCTCTTGGCGCATGGCTTGAAGCTGTGACCACGTGTCGGCCATGCCGGGTTGTAGTTGGCGTAGCTGTTGATTTTGGGTTGATACTTGTTGTTGTAAAGTATCATAATCGTTTTGTTTAGCACAGCCTGTAGCAAAAGCTAACACACAGCATGCTGTAATTAATATGAATTTTTTTTGCATAATTTTCACCTTATTTCTCCATGAAATATACATTAAAATGTATTTAACTCTCTTCCTTCTTACATGCACTTGGGTCTTGTTGTAAAGGAATTTTACTAGCTCTTTTTCGGCCTATGACAATATAGGCAAGTCCACCAATTACAGGAATAAAAACAGCAATTAAGAACCAAATGGATTTTTGTTCTTCGCTTGCAAAGTAGTGAGTACGTACATGCCAAATGGACCATAAATTGGGTAATATTGGCAAAATTAAGATAAGCCACTGCCACCAAAGTAAGGATGCTATCATTATAACCTATCCCTTCTTTTTATCAGCCAAAAACATGGCTAAACAAGTAAGAATTGCTCCAATACAAATGGCAATATCCGCCACATTAAAAGCTGGCCAATGCCAACTACCTATATAAAAATCTAAAAAATCTATAACGGCGCGCATGCGTATGCGGTCAATCAGGTTGCCAATGGCTCCACCTAAAATTAGTCCAAGGGCCGAAAATAATAAAACATCATGTTTTGAACTACGTATCAAAAAAAATATACTTAACACTGCAATGAATGTGGCTATCATAAAAAGCCAAAACTGCCACTCAATATCTGATCGGTTCAAAAAACCAAAGGCAGCTCCGCGATTACGAATGTTCACCAGGTTAAAAAAACCTTCAATTACAGGTATTGAGCGATGAAGCGGAATGGTTGTCACCGCCCACCACTTGCTAAGCTGGTCAAGCAAAATAACTATGCTTGCTATACCAAGCACAATTTTATAGCGCATAATTCTCCATACTCATAACCTTGGTGCATCTTGGGCAAAGGCTTGGGTGATTAGGATCAGTGCCAAGATTTGTGTTGTATATCCAGCATCTTTCACATTTTTCTCCTTGCGCCTTCTCCACAACAATTGCCACTTCTTGCATATCATCTGGCAAGATGGCATCAGTTGGAGCTGTAGCAAAATCTTCAATATGTAGCTGGGATATAATACAAATAGCACGCATATCTTCTAGTGTATCGCTAAGTAATTCATTAAGCGTATTTTGCAGATTTTTACCTATATACAAGTTTACCTTGGTGTCTAAGGAGTGACCTATGCTACCGTCTTTGCGTAAAGGTTCAATGGCCTTAATGATGGCAGCTCGCAGCGCAAAAAGATTGACCCATTTGGCACGCTCTTCATCGCTTAACAAATAACCTTGTTGCAAATCATCCTCAGTCAAACTTGGCAAAGCAAAAACTGTTTGCAAATCAGGGCTACGCAGTGTTTCAGGTATAAAATTATGCACCTCTTCAGCGGTAAAGCTTAATATTGGAGCCATATTACGTAGCACTACACCTAAAATATGCCAAAGTGCTGTTTGAGCAGAGCGACGCTCCATGCTGGTAGCACCGGATGCATAGAGGCGATCCTTTAATATGTCCAAATAGTTGGCAGAAAGATCAGTGGTGCAAAGATTATGTAAGGTGTGAAATATCTTATGAAACTCAAAATCTGCATAAGCTTTTTGCATGCGTATATGCGCTCTTGCTACCACATCTAAAGCGTGGCGATCAAGAGGGTCCATATCCTTTATGGGAATTAGTTGCTCTTGAGTTAAGTCACTAATATTACCAAGTAAATACCGACAAGTATTACGTATTCTACGGTAGGCATCTACTAAACGATTTAATATTTCATCGGAAATGCGTATATCTTCGCGATATTCTACTGAAGATACCCAAAGCCTAATAATTTCTGCACCAAATTTGTCAATAAGCTCTTGGGGAGCAATGACATTTCCTATGGATTTAGACATCTTGCGTCCAGATCCATCCACCACATAACCATGGGTGAGCACAGCCTTATAGGGTGGGGTATTGCGTGTTGCCATGGAAGCTAATAGAGAGGAATGAAACCAGCCTCGATGTTGGTCAGATCCTTCTAAGTAAAGGTCTGCAGGGAAATGGCACTCTTTACGCTTTTCAACCACAGCAGTAAAGCTTGTACCAGAGTCAAACCAAACATCTAAAATATCAGTTTCTTTTTTCCATTTCTTGGCTTGGCAATGTGGGCAGGCAAGGTCACTTGGGATAATGTCATTAATATCAGCTTCATACCAATAGTCACAACCTGTAGCATGTTTTGCAAATCTGTCTGACATATCATGCATCCACTTAGCATCGTGCCAAGCTTCACCACAAGACTCACAAAGCAGTGCCACAATGGGTACACCCCATTGACGTTGGCGCGAAATGCACCAGTCAGGACGAAACTCAATCATATTGTAAATGCGCTCTTCACCCCAAGTGGGAATCCACTGCACCTTATTGCGTATGGCATCCAAGGCGCGCTTGCGTAAATCATTAATATCCATGCCAATAAACCACTGGGTAGTAGCTCTAAAAATTACAGGTTCTTTGCATCTCCAGCAATGTGGGTAAGAGTGTGTAATTTCATCCTTAGCAAGTAAATTTTGTACTTCTTCAAGTTTTTCAATGACCTTGGGGTTTGCTTCAAATACAGTTAGTCCGGAAAAAAACTGTACGCTATCTAAAAAACGTCCAGCATCATCAAGGGGAGAATAAATTTCAAGCTTATACTTTAGGCCAACTTCATAGTCTTCACGGCCATGGCCTGGTGCAGTGTGTACACATCCTGTACCTGCATCAAGGGTTACATGTTCTCCCAAAACTATAGGAGATTTGCGCTCATAAAATGGATGTTTGGCCACTAAGCCTTCAAGGTCCTTACCCAATACTTCACCATGAATTTTATAATTCTCAAAACCAAAAATTTTTGCGCAAGACTCAGCTAAGTCTTTAGCAAGTAGATAAAAATTATTATTATGTTCAAGTAAGCAATATTGAAATTCTGGGTGCAAACATACAGCCATATTGTCTGGTAAAGTCCAAGGCGTGGTGGTCCAGATGACCACATAGGAATTTTCTATTTTGGCTTCAGGAAAAGTTTTATTAAGGTTTGTATCAGCTAAGGGAAAACGCACAAAGATAGATGGTGACTTATGGTCATAATACTCAACTTCTGCTTCAGCTAAAGCCGTGTGGCAAGAGCAGCACCAGTAAATGGGTTTTTTACTTCTGGCTAAGTTACCAGCGGCAGAAACGTCAGCCAAGGCATGTGCTGTGGCTGCTTCATAGCCTGGGTCCATACTCATATATGGTTCTTGCCAAGTGCCAAAAACTCCTAGGCGTTTAAATTCTTTGCGTTGAATATCAATGAACTTGGAAGCATATTTGCGACATTCCTTGCGCACCACATGAGCTGGAAGAGTTTTTTTCTTTTCCCCAAGCTCGTGTTCTACCTTTAGTTCAATGGGTAGACCATGACAATCCCAACCCGGTACATATTCAGCAGCATAGCCCTGCATATTTTGAGATTTTACGATTATATCTTTTAAGATTTTATTTAAGGCTGTACCCATGTGGATATGCCCATTGGCATATGGTGGGCCATCGTGCAAAACATAGCGACCTTGTTTGCCAGAGGCTTGAACCATGAGGGTGTAAGCATCAATTTTATCCCAATGCTTAAGCATTTCTGGCTCACGTTGAATAAGGTTGGCCTTCATGGGAAAGCGGGTGTTTGGCAGGTTGAGGCTTTTTTTATAATCACTCATTGATAATCTCCATAGCGCAAAATATGATGCTAATGTACACAAAATGAATTAATTATTATGGCTAGAATGTAGCCAAATGTCAAGGAATGAAGCTTGGCAAATCACGTGATTAAATGGTATAATCGTTGATTTATTTATATTGTTTGGAAAAAATGTGTATAATTAAATCTTTGTTAATACGGTAAATTAAAAGTATGTTTTGAGGGGTGCGTGGGCAGTGAATTTTTGCCAACAGTTCCTGCCCACAGAAATATATTATAAATTGTAAATCACAGGTATTACTTTTTTACAACTCTGATAATACAAGTATCATCACCATCAAGCATGTTTTTATCATGGAAACAGTCTAAATTTCCGTTGCTGTATCCTTCAAACTTTGCTTGGTCAATTTGGCAATATTTTCTACCCCATTTTTCAAAGTTTAGATTCTTCCATGTATGGGCAAAGGGGCAAAAACTACATTCTGTTGCTTCTGAATTTGCATCATTGGTTTCATATTTTTTATTTTTCCAACCCACAGTGGGAAGGTCTTTGCCCAGATTATAATTCTCTATTATGGGGTCGTAGCCTGCCTTTTCAACCGAAAGTCTGGTTTTTTTACCACAGTCTAAGCCATAATCTCTAACAATCTTTGTAATAAGTTCGTCTGCCTTTTCTTCACCAAACTCATTAATTAAATTTGTCACTGTAAAATAATAAAAACTGGCTAATCGCTCTGCCATAATATGAACATTGTTTTCTGCCTCATTGTAGTCCATTTTCTTTTCGTCTGGCATGTATTTCCCCAAATTCTATGTTATTTAAGTGTGATATGTGATATTGATATTAGTAAAAATGAAAAAACTATTTTTTTAATAAAGCTTGTGCATATCGCTCCACCGGAGCAAAATCATCATAAAGAGGACCAATTTCTAAAGCAGGCATTTGAGTGATTCTGGCATCTAACATCTTCATAATATGAGTTGAATAGTTAGCAGGCTTACTTTCTATTATATCTAAAACTTTAGAGTTTTCATCTGGCAGTGCCATAACCATAAAGTTTTGTACTTCGTTAAGCGGTGTACCTGGGCTTACAGCAAAGACCAATACCTTGGGGAATACTTGGTTTAATGCTCCATATATACCTTGAAATATATAACTATCTTCACCTTCAAAGGCTGAGATAATATTCATCATTACTGCACCATTATCACTAACTGCTTGGCGCATGGCCATTGCTGCTTCTACTGTGCCCATATGAAAGGGTACTGAGTAATGAGAGTTAAAAACATCCACAAAAACTAGGTCATACTTTGTGGTATTGGTGTTTATAAAGCGGCGAGCATCTTCATGATATATATGCATGCGTGCATCATCATGAAGCCCAAACGAAGATTTGGCAAGCTTGGTCATGCCTGGGTCAAGTTCTACTACATCTAGGTGTAGTTTTTCACCATTAAGCCCGCCATGTCCGGCTAAAAGCCATTTAGGTACGGAGTATCCTCCCCCACCCAGCATGAGGATTTTTTCAGCATGAGCAAAGAGCACTGTGCCAAGGGCATAATATTTTGTGTAAGAAAATAGTAACTCTGAAGGTTTATCTAAATAAGTTCCCGACTGAGCATAGCCAGGGTCAGTGGCCATATATAGAGCAGGGCGATTACCATCTGCTTGTCCATACATGAGGCGAATATTATTGTAAGGTGTTTCTAATGGTGGTGGTGCACCTTGTTTAATCATATTTTGCTCTTGGCTTGCATTGAACATGGCAATCATGGGAATGGCGGTTAAAATAAGTATACGTGGCATAAGGGCTACAGGTCCACCACCAAACCAGACCAAGAACGAAAGCAAAACCATAGCAGCAGAAACGCCTAAAAGTATATGAGTGCTGGAGAAAAATGAAATTAGTACAAAACCGCCCAAGAATGTTCCCACAATGCTGCCTGTAGTAGATAGAGCATAGAGCCGCCCAACTGTTGCACCGGATGTGGCAATATCAGCAAGGCGTAAGCGAATAATATAGGGGGAGACCATTCCAAAAAGTATGGCCGGAAAGCTAAATAACCCTATGGCTGCAAGCACTGCAGCTAAATATATATTGTCGGTGGCAGAGGTTACGGCCATACCCATAAAGCGATGCCCAAGAGCTGTAAAAGCACAACCAGCACCGGCTCCTGCCAAAATACGCCCAAGTACACTCTTGGAGAGGGTTTTATCAGCCAATCGTCCGCCAAGCCATGCTCCTAAAGCTAGGCAGGCCAATACAACACCAATAAGGCTAGTCCAGACAATAACCGATGTGCCAAGATGTGGGGCCATGACTCTTGCTCCCACCATTTCAAGCACCATGATGAGTGCACCACTAGTAAATATTACAAGTTCAAGCATAGTTTTATCAGGCCTTGGAAGTTAGAATAGACCCAGCACGCGGCCAGTTTCTACATCTACATCAATTTTACGAAATGATGGTGCAGAGCCTGTACCCGGCATGAGCACAATATCACCAGCCACAGGTGCTACGAGGCCTGCTCCGTCAAAGTGTAATACATCGCGAATATAGAGCATCCAGCCTTTGGGTACACCCTTAACAGCAGGTTTGTCGGATATGGAGTATTGGGTTTTTACCATACAGACCCCAAGCTCATGGGCATGGGGTAAAGCTTGCAGTTTAGCCATTTTGTTACGTGCTTCTTGAGAAAACTCTACGCCATCTGCACCGTATATCTCACAGGCAATACGCTCAATGCGCTCACAAAAACCTGTATTATCTTCATATAGATATTGGAAATTTTTGGGTTCATTGCTAGCTTCAATAACAGCATCGCTAAGTTCAAGTGCACCGTCTCCGCCATGCTGCCAATGTGTGGATACTGCAAACTTTGCTCCTGCCTGTTCGACAATTTCACGCAACCTTTTAACTTCATTTTTAGTATCCGTACTAAATGAATTAAGGCATACTACGGCAGGAACACCAGACTTTTTAACTACTTCAAGATGGTGTAGTAAGTTTTGCGTTCCAAGCTCTACTGCTCCCACATCTTCTTTGGAGTATTCAGCTGGTAGAGGCCGCCCCGGAGTTGGGGAAGGGGCACCACCATGCACTTTTAGGGCGCGAATGGTTGCTACAATAACGGCAGCATCAGGCACTAAGCCACTGGCACGACATTTCAAATTCCAGAATTTTTCATAGCCTATATCTGCCCCAAAACCAGATTCTGTTACATGAAACTCGCTACATTTTAGCCCAACATAATCTGCAATGACAGAACTTTGGCCAAGGGCAATATTGGCAAACGGACCTGCATGAACAAGCACTGGTTGGCCTTCCATTGTTTGAATTAAATTTGGTTTAATGGCTTCTACAATCCAAACAGTCATAGCACCGGCAACTTGTAAGTCGCTGGTGGTAATGGGCTTGCCTGAACGATCATAGGCAACGATTATTTTGCCCATTCGTTCACGTAGCTCTTTTAAATCTTTGCTAATTGCAAGTATTGACATGACCTCTGAAGCCACAGCAATGTCAAAATGTGACTGCATCATAAATCCATTTTTACCACTGCCATTATCAATGCCAATAATAATATTACGTAAAGCCTGGCAACAAAAGTCCATTACCCAGCCCATAGAAACTCTTGTGGGATCAATATTTAAGCGGCCCATGCCAGATAAACGCATAAGGGCTTCATCGTCATAGTTACGCTCATGTTGCATGCGTGTAGTAAGAGCAACCATGGCTAAATTATGCGCATTCATAAGAGAATTTATGTCACCTGTAAATCCAAGTGAATATTGCGTTAGTGGTATACATTGTGAAAGACCGCCACCGGCAGCTGAACCCTTAATACCCATGGTGGGGCCACCTGAAGGTTGGCGTATGGCAGCAGAAGATTTTTTACCACGTTTACCAAGGCCTTGGACTAAACCAATAGTGGTGGTGGATTTGCCCTCACCAAGAGGAGTGGGGGTCATGGCAGTTACGTTAATATACTTGCCATTTTTAGTGTTTTCTAATCGTTTAAGTAGTTTTGGGTAATCAATTTTACCCATGGCGTGCCCATAGGGCAAAAATTCTTTATCCTCAATACCCATGTTCTTGGCAATGTCGGTAATGGGGAACATCTTAGCTTCAGCGGCGGCTGCCAATTCCCAGTCAGCATGTGTTGTTGGATCAAGTTTCATGGCAAACCTCACATTTTAAGGACGGTCTGGTAAGTCGTTGATGGTACTAAATTCTTTTGTCATGACCGCCATTAATATTTTTGTAGTATATTTATTGTCAAATTGCGCTGTATTGGCAACTAACTCTCTGGCTGCAGTCTCAAAGTCCTTGGGGGTAGCATAAGGCCGATTGCCAATCATAGCACAAAAAGAATCCACCGCGGCACAAAGACGGCCTGTGGCACTTATATCCTTGGTGCGTTGTGGATATCCTGAACCATCAAGTCTTTCATGATGCTCTAGTATGCATTTGGTGAGCTCATCAAATGCAAGGTCTAGCTTTTGCATCATTTTATAGCCTAAGAATGGATGCATGACAATTTTATCACGCTCATCTTTATTTACTTTGCCAGCCTTGGTATAGATGAAATTAGGAATTTTTGTCATACCTATATCGTGTAAGAGTAAAGCTAAAGCCATACGATCAAAGGTACGACGAGTTGCGTTATCCTTGGAGGTGGTGTCAAGCCAAAGCCACAAACCAACACTCATGCAATTAATGGCATGATGTGGTTGATTATATGGCACGTACAACCTACGCATAAAGTATTTAATCCTATGCCTATCTTGCCAAAGCCATTCAGTAACAACCATCATGGATTTGTAGAGTGGCTCAAACACAAGCTTAACTGGATTTTGGCTAAATTCAGTGAGCTTCATAATAAGTGCTCTCATACAAATATCTGCAATTTCAGCTTCTTTTAGATTGGCATCTTGCAGGACTAAGTCAAGCTGCTTAACAATATGCTCAGAATAAATATGGTGATCAGAACGGGCAACAAATAAGAGTCCTGCAGAACAAAGTACTTTAATTTCTTCTACTTGATCGTTGGTAAGACGTTGGTCTCTACGACTATATGGTACAAGCAATGCAATTTCTTCTTTAAAGAAGAATAAATCAAGTGGTAGACGATATTTGGGAAAAGAACCTAATATCTCACAGCTAATTTGGTAATATTGTTCACCAATGTTACCAGGAACATCTTTAACCTTTTTGGCCATAGTTATTTCCAGTATACTTTTACAAGGTTTGTACCCCTTGAGCGTCCACCTGCTTGAGGTTGGCCTGCTGTGATAATAATACGCTCATCAGGGTTAAAAGTTGGATTTTTAATGATAAATTGTTCAGCCCGTTCAGTGTGGCTAATGGTTTCTGTTGGATCGTTAATGAAAATTGGAGTCACACCCCAAGAAAAGTTAAGAGCTTTTAATGCTTCTGGCTCTGGGGTTAGTCCGTAAATTTGTTGAGGTGGACGACAAGAAGAAATTTGCCTTGCTGATGCTCCACTCATACTATGTGAAACAATGGCTACAGCACTTGATTTTTCGGCTAGCAAGCAGGCCGAATAAGCCAAAAATTCATTAATACCCTTATGGGCTTCTGGTTCTTTTAGTTCGTGCCGCTCCATCAAAATAGCTTCTGCTTGCTTAGTAATCTCACGCATATATGTAACTGTGTCCACTGGGAAGTTGCCCATGGCAGTTTCTTCAGAAAGCATAACACAATCAGCCCCATCAAGCACAGCATTGGCTACGTCAGTGGTTTCTGCACGTGTAGGCACAGGACTTGAAACCATGGAGAGCAACATTTGCGTAGCAACAATTACGGGCTTAGAAGCATTGTTACACGCTTTAATAATACGTTTTTGTATGCCTGGAAGCATGGGGAGTGGGCATTCTACACCAAGGTCTCCACGGGCTACCATGACCACATCGGCCTCACGTAATATTTCATCAAGGCGATCCACCGCACCTTGACGTTCAAGCTTAACAATAACCGGTAAGCTTTTACCAGCAGCAAGCAAGATATTTTTTACATCAACAACATCTTCTGGGGTTTGCACATAGGAAATGGCTACGGCATCAATACCAAGTATAAGTCCTTGAGCTAGATCTTTGCGGTCTTTTTCGGTTAGTGCTGCAACCCTTGTGGCTTTACCAGGTAGGGCAAGGCCTTTGCGCGATGTAACCATACCAGCATTGTTTGCCTCAAGAACTACAAGACCATCGGAGCGTTTTTCTACCACATGGAATTGCAAACCACCGTCAGCTAAAACTAGTCTGTCATCGGCTACTAAACTTTCAAGAATAACTGCATGGTCAAAGGGTAGGTAAGGCATTTCGTCACTTTCTTGTGCCTTTGGTCCAAGTAATAAGCGCATGCCCTTAGTAACATTAAGCTTTTGATCGTCTTTGAGGTTGCCAAGACGAATTTTAGGGCCTGAAAGGTCCTGCATGATGGTTAGGGGAATATTAATTTCTTTTTCAGTTTCACGTATATAGCGAATAATATCCACAAACATGGATGCATCACCATGTGAAAAGTTAAGGCGAAAGACGCGTACACCAGCAAGAGCAAGTGCACTGATTTTTTCTTTAGTGTTAGAGGCAGGTCCTATGGTGGCAATGATTTTTGTTTTCATGATATTTCCATGTTAAAGATTTAAAATATTTTAATTTTTATTACTTACATTTTCTTTTTAAATGATTTCTTAGTCGTTAATAACCTTTTACCAATATCCTAAAAATATCCAGTTGAATAGCCCCAAAAAAGGGTATTTTTTTACACAGTTTTAAGCAATTAAGTATGCTGTATTAAGGTAATTTTTTATATAACAATATGTTATCTCATGTATGGTTTTGCTAATGCGTAAAAAACAAGGTATAATTTTTTTTAATTTTTTATTTTGCTTTTTTCTATGATTAGTATGGCAATGTTTGCACTAAGACGAGATTCCCACTTAAAAAGTTATATATTTTTAATATAATAGTACTAAATGCACAAAAATGTGGCCTTTTTTACAAAAAAACATGGATTAGCTTTTCACCTCATCTTTTCGTAACTACGAATAATTACAATAATACCAACGTGAAAGATAATTATAAATTTATCTTTGAACTCAAATTGCAGTAAGTATGAGTATTAACATGCTATATGTATTTATAAAATAAAAATAAAAATTTAAGATATTTAATTTTTATTTGGCATAAGTATTGACAGCACCATTAATCTAGGTCAAAGTGGGAAAAAGTGGTATACAGTGGTATAAGGTGGTAATCATGTCTGAGTTTGAAAAAAGTCATCATAGAAGCTTGGATGCCAAGGGGCGGCTAATGCTCCCTGTGGACTATAGAGAGGCGCTTAGTGTTCTTTCTTCCACAGGTAGTTTTGTGCTCACTGGTTTTTATGGGCGTTTGGTGGCTTATTCTCCTGAGGCATGGCAGGCCACCAAGAAGGAACTTGCCAAGATTAAAAATCCATCTATGGCCTTGGGACGTTTTATTAGTAAGGTTCGTGGCCTTGCTGAAGAGCTTACTCCTGATGCTCAAGGCAGAGTGCGCATTCCGCAATCACTTATGCATGAGGCTGGACTCATCAAGGATGTTGTGTTGGTCGGTCTTGATAATAAATTTGAAATTTGGGATCAAACCAGCTTTAAAAACCTTGAAATTGGCGATGTTTCTGAGGCCTTGAGTGCCAGTGACATTGATGTTTCGTTGTAGTTTGATTTGCATGGTTTGAAAGTGTTTTTAGTTCATTTTTAGAGCGTTGGTTTTTATAAAAGTGTTTGGAGTTGCTATGTTGGCGGATGGGCCACAAATTAGTGCCGTACATATACCTGTGTTGCTTGAACAAACACTTGCTGCACTTTCACCTAAAGCTGGTGGACGTTATCTTGATGGTACATTGGGGCTTGGCGGTCATTCTAGTGCTATTTTGCAAGCAGCTGATAATATAGAGTTATGCGCTTTAGATCGTGATGGTGATGCATTAAATCTTGCTAAGGAAAGGTTAAATCCACTGCTAAGTGCTGGATCTTGTGTGCATTATTTTCACACTCATTATAGTAAGTTTGATGAGGCTATAGATACACTTGGTTGGAAGAATTTAGACGGAGCTTTGATTGATATTGGTGTTTCGTCATTGCATTTAGATACGGCTGAGCGCGGTTTTAGTTTTAATAGTGATGGGCCTTTGGATATGCGTATGGATAGGCAAATGAACGATGGTGCCACGCGTTCTGCCTGGGATATTGTTAATAGAGATCGTTTTGAGCTCTTAAAAGAAATCATCCAGAAATTTGGTGAAGATCCACAGGCAGGAAGAATTGCCAGAGCCATAGTTGATGCACGTCAAAAAAAGAGTATTGATGGTACTGCCGAACTTGCGCAAATTGTGTACAATGCCTACCCAAAAGCTTGGCGCGCCAAGGCTAGAAATCATCCTGCAACACGCACATTTCAAGCTTTACGCATGGTGGTTAATGATGAGCTGGGCGAGTTAAGACGCTTTCTGGACATAATTTTACAAAGATTAAAGCTAGGTGGACGCTTAGTGGTAATTTGCTTTCATTCCTTAGAAGATCGTATGGTGAAGCAAAGTATGCGCTACTGGGCTGAGGGTTGTCGTTGTCCAAGGCATGTTATGCGTTGTGTGTGCGGGCATAAGCCAGAAGTAAAAGTTTTATATAAAAAACCACTTATTGCAAGCGAAGATGAGCTTAAACAAAACCCTAGAGCCAGTAGTGCAAAGCTTCGTGCTGTTGAAAAAATTTATGAGGTGGCGTGATGATGGAGCGCGGTAGCAGTGGTTGGATTTTATTGCTTGTGCTTGGAACACTCTCAGCCATGTTTATGAGTTTGGTTTTGGTTTGGGTAAATATTGAGCGTATGGATACAAGTTATTTTATAAATACATTACAGATAGATATAAGAGAAAAACGTGCACATGGAGCTAAGCTTGAGGTGGAGCGAGAATACTTACTTTCACCGCATGAATTGGGACGTAGAGCAGAAATGCTTGGCTTGCATCAACCTAATATGGGGCAAGTGCGCTGGAGAGATGATATATCAAATAAGTGATGTATAACTTATATAGCTGAAATTGCTGTATAGTTTTGGAGAGGACTATGGCATTTTTCAAAAGAAAAGTTCGCAATAAGCGCGACAAGCAAGTAGCTGCTCCTGTGAGCAAATTAAAGCTTGGTGCACAAAAAACTGCACCTAAAAACGGTGTGCGTGCAAAATTATCCAAGGTAAATTGGGGTATTGTGCGCATTAACGTGGTGGCTTTAGGTTTTGTATTATTCTGGGTTGCTCTTTGGGGTCGGGCTTGGTATTGGCAAATCATTGAAGGTTCATACTTAGCAGATCAGGCTAAAAATCAACATATAACTTCTGTTTTGGTAACAGGCAAACGGGGTAAGATTTTAGACCGCCACGGGCAAGTGCTTGCACGTTCAGTGGAGAGTCTTTCAGTTTTTGCGCGTCCTGCTGAGGTTGAAGATATAGAAAATACAGCAAAAAAACTTGCTGGTATATTGAACCTGCCTACACAAAAACTCTATGACCAATTATCAAATGATTCACGAAAATTTACTTGGATAGCAAGAAAAGTTGATGACTATACAGCTCAAGCAGTGCGCGAAGCTAAGCTTGAGGGTATAGGTTTATCAAAGGAATATGAGCGCGTTTATCCCTTTAAGCATATGGCAGGTCAGCTTTTGGGCTTTGTGGGCATTGATGACCAAGGGCTTGAGGGGCTTGAGCGTTCTTTTGACAAGCATTTAGCCAGTGTTTCTACAAGGCAGTTGGTACAGCGTGATGCCAGAGGACGTAGATTTTATTTGCAATCTGATGGTGCTGAACCCACTGGTAATGACTTACAACTAACCATTGACACTCAAGTACAATTTTTTGCTGAAGAAGCAGTTGCTAAAGCCGTTGATGATTATGGTGCAACTTGGGGTGGGGTTTTGGTAGTGGATGTGGAAAGTGGGCAAATTTTAGCCTGGGCACAGTATCCATTTTTTAATCCAAACGCATATAATACATATGCTCCAAGTCAATATAGAAATCGTCTTGCTTTTGATTCTTTAGAACCAGGTTCAACTGTAAAACCATTTCTTGTAGCAGCAGCATTGCAAGAAAAGGTTGTAACCAAGGATAGCATTTTTGATTGCGAAGATGGAAGATGGGACACCATGGGTATAACCATTCGTGATACCAGTTATCATAAGGAATTGCCTGTCAGTCAAATTGTGAGATATTCGAGCAATATAGGTGTTGCTAAGATTGGTCAGGTCTTGGGTGCACCTGTTTACCATAATTATTTATCAAAACTTGGTTTTGGATCACGCACAATTTTACCTGTATCTGAAAGTAAGGGGATTTTGCGAAGCCCTAAAAATTGGAAAGGTGTGGATGTTCTAAGTGCTTCCTTTGGGCAGGGTTTTTCAACCACAGCTTTGCAAATGGCCCAAGCATACCTAACACTTATAAATGACGGAATATATAAACCACTACGTTTAACCATGAATGCAGAGCTTGAAAAAAAAGCTACACCAGTACGTATATTTAACAAGCAGGTCAGTAAAGAAGTGTTAAGCATGATGCGTGATGTAGTTCAAGAAGACGGCAGTGGTAAAAGAGCACGAATCGCCGGTATAGAAGTGGGAGGCAAAACTGGTACTGCCCAAAAAGCTGATAAAAAAACCGGTACATATGGTGATGGGCGTATGGCATCTTTTGTAGGCTTTGCTCCTGCTAATGATCCCAAATATTTAACCTTGGTCATGGTTGATGAGCCAACTAAAAATAGTTTTGGTGGTGTGGTTGCAGCTCCTGTTTTTCAGCAAGTTACTAGACTTGCCATGACTTACGGTGGTGATTTACCGGATGTAGTTTTTGCAGATAAAAGTCTTAGTCCTTTAATAAAGCGCGGTGCACAACTGAGCCAAGGTGCAAGAAAATACAAAATATCTCGTAGTCCAAATCATATGTTTACTACTCCAAAATTTGCAGTTTTAAGTGTTAAAAAATCAAAGCAAGTTACTTATAGCAGTCTTCCGGGGCATATGAGTAAGGCCAGTGCAGTTGTACCAAATGTTGTTGGGAAGACAGTTAGAACAGCAGTAGAATTGTTTGCACGTGGTGGAATTGTACCTGTACTTAAAGGCGATGGTCAGCGTGTGGTGAGGCAAATTCCAGCTCCAGGTACAAAGTGGCCTGAACAAAACAGCACGGAGTATATTCTATGGCTATCGGAAAATCAGTAATGGAATTTTCAAATCTAGTCAAAAGTTTACCAGAACTTGTGGCAAAAACAGATATGCAAATTAGAGTGGACTCTCGTTTAGTTGAACCTGGAGATATATTTGTTGCCATAGCTGGTGTTAATGATGATGGAGTTAAATATATCCCAGCTGCAGTACAAGCTGGGGCAAGTGTGATTGTTTGTGAAGCAGAAAGTGATGCAACAGTAGATGCTATAACTCAAGGTACTACAGTTGTTTTACACCCAAATCCTCGTGAGGCTTTATGGCAATTAGCCATGACTTACTATGATACTGAAAATTTGTGCAAAGAAAAAAATGTTAAAATTATTGGTATTACAGGTACTAATGGTAAAACTACCAGTGCATATTTATTAGATCATCTTTTCACCTGCCTCGGCCATAAAGTTGGTGTTATGGGTACGGTTAGTTATCGTTGGCCAGGACATGAACAAGAAGCCCCACTAACTACGCCAGATAGTCTTATCATACACGCTAATTTGGCAGCTATGATCAAAAGTGGTGTTGATGTAGTTATCATGGAAGTTTCATCACATGCATTAGATCAAGAACGTGTTGGCGGTATAAAGTTTTCTGGTGCAATATTTAGTAATCTTACTCAAGATCACTTAGATTTTCATGTAGATATGCAAAGCTACTTTGAAGCCAAGTCTAAATTATTTGTTAAACAGCCACTTACTAATAAATCCATGGCTATTAACATTGATGATGCATGGGGTGAAAAGTTGCTTGGCCTTTGCCCAAGCTCAGCTAAAACTTTGCCTTTTGGATTATATCCAGATGGCAATATGGAAGAAAATTTTGTTCACGGGCAGATAGTTGCCATGTCGCCACTTGGTTTGCACTTGAAAATGCAATGGGATAAGCAACAATGGGAACTGCATTCACCACTTGTTGGTGTATTTAATGCTTACAACCTGTTGGCAGTACAAGCTTTAGCTTTAAGTTTAGGTGTAAGGGTAGAAGATTTAAAACATTTAGCAAGTTTTAATGGAGTGTGTGGACGTTTAGAAAGAGTACAAAATAAAGAAAATTTTAACGTATTTGTTGATTATGCTCATACTCCTGATGCCTTGATTAATGTTTTGCAAGCTTTGCGCGGTGCAGGTTTTGAAAAAATCATAACCGTATTTGGGTGTGGAGGTAATAGAGATAGAACCAAACGCCCACTTATGGGTAGGGCTGTAGCAGAATATACTGATATAGCAGTACTAACCTCTGATAACCCTCGTTTTGAAGAACCAGCAGATATTATAGCAGATGTTTTGCCAGGCTTGCAAGAACGTGCTGACTTAGAAATCATTGTTGAAGTAGATCGAAAACTAGCCACCAAAAGGGCTTTGGAGTTATTAAAAAATTCAGATGTGTCAAGCACTGCAGTGCTTATTGCTGGCAAAGGGCATGAAGATTATCAAATCATTCAAGGTACTAAATATCCTTATAGTGATCAAAAAAATGTACAGGAGCTTTTAGGGTGCGTTTAAGCCTTGAACAAATACAAGGCATGTTGGGAGCAACATTACATTGTACTCAAGATGCACAACATACAGAAATATTGTCTGTTTGTCGTGATACCAATGATGCAACAAAGCAAAGCTTGTTTGTATGTATTGAAGGTCAGCGTTTTGATGGACATGATTTTGCTGCTAAAGCTGTAGAAAATGGTGCTGTGGCCTTAATAGTATCGCGCATATTGCCTGATATTAAAGTGCCTCAATTCTTGGTAAATAACACAGTAAAAGCTCTTGGAAAACTAGCTAATGCTTGGCGCAAACAATTTACCGGCAAACTTATTGCCATAACAGGAAGTGCTGGAAAGACAACCCTTAAAGAATGCTTAGCCCAGATACTTGAAGGTGCTAATAAAAGTGTTTCTTGCAGTATACTTAACTATAATAACCAAATAGGTTTGCCACTGTCTATCTTGGCAACTCAAGGTACTGAAGACTATTGGGTAATGGAAGCTGGCATTAGTCAGCCGCAAGATATGGATGAACTTGGTGAAATACTAGAGCCTGATTTTGCCTTGGTGCTAAATGCAGGTGTTGGACATACTGAAGGTTTGGGACTTAAAGGGGTAGCTTATCATAAAGCTCAGCTATTAAAATATATCAAATATGAAGGCAGTGGTGCTCAAGCCTTTGTATGTGCTGACTATGCAGAGCTAGTTAAGGAAAGTCAAAGTATTAGTAAAAATATATGTTACTTTTCTGCCAATGCGCAGAGTGAATTTGCATATTTAGCTAATTTTACAGCTACATATTCTGGTATTGTGCAGCAAGAGCGTGAATTTAAGGGTAGATATAATATTAAACAACCCAATGATAGTGTGGAAATATTAACACCATTTTGCGGCAGTTATGGGGCAGAAAATGTTGCTGCAATAATGGCCATAGTACACGCACTTGGTTTAAGTAATGTAGTCCAAAGCATGGCTGATTTGAAATTGCCAAAACAACGCTTTCATACTCATAGAATAGGTAATTGGTGTGTTATTGATGATAGTTATAATGCCAATGTTTTATCCATGGCGCGTATGCTTGAGGCTAGTGTGCAACAAGCAGGCACTGGACCATGCTATGCTGTGCTTGGGGCTATGGGTGAGCTTGGTACATTGGCAAGTTTAGAACATGAAAATTTGGGGCGGAATTTAGGTGGTTTAGGTATAAGCAATATTTTTTGGAAAGGGCCATATGCCGAAGAGGTACAAAGAGGGCTTGAGCTTGCTAATTATAAAGGTAGCTTTGTCATAGTTCAAGATAGCGAGGACTTTGCTGCCCATTGGAAAGCTGCACAACTAGCATCCGGAACAGTACTTATTAAGGGTTCGAGAAGTAATGCTTTAGAAAATTTAGTAAATGTGGTTTTAGAAGAAATAAAAATGAGAGATATAGATGCTATATAATTTACTAGTTCCATATGCTAATGATTTTGGTGTATTAAATGTGTTTAGATACATCACTTTCCGCTCTGCTTGGGCTATGATTACAGCCTTAGTCATATCCATTGTGATTGGACCTATGTTTATTAGATGGCTGCATAAACTTAAATTTGGTCAATATATTCACGAAGATGTAGCTGCGCATAGTTCAAAGGCCGGAACACCCACTATGGGTGGCTTACTCATTATGTTTAGCTTGCTGGTCAGTGTATTTCTATGGGGTGATTTAAGCAATATTTACTTGTGGTTAACTGTATATGTTTTTGTAGGTTTTGCTGTTATTGGCTTTATTGATGACATGGTAAAAATTCGCGGTAAAAAAAATCAAGGTATTAATGCTAAGGCTAAAATTATTGGCCAAATAATTATAGCCGGTACGGCAGTAATGGTCTTGGTAGATCAACCTGCTTTCAATACAACACTATCTATTCCAATATTAAAAAATATAGCTCCAGACCTTGGTTGGTTATATATACCCTTTGCTATTATAGTTATGGTTGGTGCTTCCAATGCAGTAAATTTAACAGATGGACTTGATGGCCTTGCCATAGGGCCAACCATTGTGGCTGGAGTAGTTTTATCAGTATTTATTTATGTATCAGGGCATGTTAAATTTTCACAATATCTTATTGTTCCATATATAGCAGGAGTGGGTGAAGTTACAGTATTTTGTGCTGCTCTTGTGGGAGCTGGTTTAGGGTTTTTGTGGTATAATGCTTACCCTGCACAGGTTTTTATGGGTGATGTGGGCTCATTAAGCCTTGGTGGAGTGTTGGGATTTTTGGCAGTACTTTGTAAGCAAGAGTTAATACTTGCGGTAGTGGGTGGTATGTTTGTGGCAGAAACCCTGTCTGTTATATTGCAAGTGGGATATTTCAAATGGAGTGGTGGCAAGCGCATTTTCCGTATGGCACCTTTACACCATCATTTTGAGCTTAAAGGCGTTCCGGAGTCAAAAATCATCATACGTTTTTGGATTACTTCTATTTTATTAGGTCTTTTAGCTTTGTCCATGTTAAAATTGCGTTAATTTAAGAGGTTATTATGCCAAGTTCAAGTAAGAAAATAATTCATAATCCCATAAAAAGTGGGGCAAAAGCAGTAGTAATGGGTGCAGGGCGTTCTGGTATAGCGGCTGTACGCTTGCTCCTAAAGCTAGATGCACAAGTTTGCTTACTTGAAAAGGATGCAAAAAATATTCAGCCAGCTTTGAAGGTTGAGCTTGAAAAGGCCAATGTAAAAATAGTTTGTGGTGAGCATGATAGCAAGCATTTTGAAAATGTAGATTATATCATTCCAAGTCCGGGCATTCCTGTTCGTAGCATTCTATCATTGCTGCCTAAGGAACATAAAACGGAAATCTTAGCTGAAATGGAACTTGCTTGGCGTTGTTTGCAAGATGAAAAGTGCCTAGCCATAACAGGAACAAGCGGCAAAACTACAACTGCATCTTTAGCTGCAGCCATGCTTGAGGCTCAAGGTTTTTCTGTTTTCTTGGGTGGTAACATTGGAACACCGCTTTCTGAGTATATTTTGTCAGAAAGCAAGGCTCAAGTGCTTGTTTTGGAAGCATCAAGTTTTCAATTGCAAACTTGTTCAAGCTTTGCACCGCATGTGGCAGTGCTATTAAATATTACTGAAAATCACTTAGATTATCACGAAGATATGAAAGAGTACATTGATGCAAAATTAAGCATGTTTGAACATCAAAATGTTAGTGATACAGGTATTATGCATCAATCCTTAGTTAAAATTGTGGATAGTTATGTCATAAAATCAAAACTAATATGGATTGAGCAAAATAATTTAAGTGCACATGATTTTACCAAGTGCAGATTGGTGGGCTTGCATAATCAAGAAAATATTGTTGCAGCATGGCTTGCATGTAAAGAGCTTGGAGTAACATTTGATAACGCTGCAAAGGCTGTGGCAAGCTTTGCACCACTTGAACATCGCTTAGAAAGTGTACGGGAACTTGAAGATGTTTTATATGTAAATGATTCAAAATGCACAACAACTTCTTCAATGCAAGTAGCTTTGCAAGCTTTTGATCGACCCATTATTCTTTTATGTGGTGGAAAGTTTAAAGGTGGTGATTTAGAGGGTTTGCGGCCTTTAATTCAAACAAGGGTTAAACATGTAGCCCTATTTGGTGCTAGCAGGGAATATTTTGAAAAGGCTTGGCAAGATATAGTGCCCATGACGTGGTCAGATACAATGGCCGAAGCCATCAAGATAGCACAAGCCAAAGCCGTCCCACAAGATGTAGTACTTTTAGCTCCAGCCACAGCTTCTTTTGATTTATATGCAAACTATATGGCTAGAGGTGATGATTTTAAGCAATTGGTGGGGGCTTTATAATGAGCAATATTTTAGAATATGTACAGAGCATGAAGCGCGAATTGCAGGGCAATAGCAAGCAAGAAAAAGTTCAAAAAACTTCAGAACATGCTGCAATTACAAATCAAAGTACTAAAACGCAGCCAAACTTTGATTGGTGGCTCTTTGCCATTGTTGTAATGCTGCTGGGCCTTGGCTTAATTATGGTACTCAGTGCCAGTGGAGTAGTTGCTGAGCGACTAAATGGTGATAAATATTACTTTTTTAAGCGTCAATTATTGTTTGTTGCTTTAGGTGGTATGGCCTTATGGATGACTGCTATGATGCCGCGTCCTTGGCTACATAAATTGCAATATCCAGCTTTATTTACATGTTTTTTATTACTAGCTCTAACTGCAACACCTCTTGCGCCTACCATTAATGGGGCACAACGCTGGATACCTGTAGGCCCATTTTCACTACAACCCATGGAATTTGTTAAAATAGCATTGGTAATGTACTTGGCATACTTTATGAGCTCCAAGCAAAACTTGATTAAGACATTTAGCCGAGGGGTTATCCCGCCATTTGCTGTAACAGGTTTATTTTGTATACTTTTACTTATGCAACCAGATTTTGGTAGTGCGGTAATTTTAACAGCCATATTGTTTTTTATGTGCGTAGCTGGTGGTACTAGATTTATATATCTTTTTATTGCCGTAGGCATGGCCGTTGCTGGAGCTGTGGCTTTAGCCATATCTTCGCCATATCGTTTGCGTCGGCTAACAGCCTTTATGGATCCATTCAAAGATGCTCAAGATAGTGGTTATCAGCTGGTACAATCTTTATATGCTCTTGGATCAGGTGGTTTTTTTGGTGTAGGCGTAGGTTCAAGTAAGCAAAAAATGTTCTATTTACCAGAAGCTCATAACGATTTTATTATTTCTGTTTTGGGTGAGGAAATGGGATTTTTGGGCGTAAGCCTTGTGATGACGCTATTTGGCTTATTTTTTTGGCGTTGTTATAAAATTATTGTGGGTCAAGGTGAGTTGCGCGACCGTTTTGCTGCCTTTGGATTAACCCTTATCATAGCAATTGGTGCTAGTATGAACCTAGCTGTTGTCATGGGTTTAGCACCACCTAAGGGCATACCTATGCCTTTATTAAGTTATGGTGGTAGTAGTCTTTTAGCAACTTTAGTTTGTGTTGGTTTATTATTAAATTATTCACGCACTGCCAACTTAAGGCAGGGAGCTGTGATTAATAATTCTTAGAGTAAAATTATGAAGCGCGTAATCATAACAACTGGCGGCACGGGTGGGCATATTTTTCCCGCTTTGGCCGTGGCTGAGGAGTTATTACTAAGTAATAACACGCGCTTACTTTTTGTGGGTTCTAATTATGGGCCAGAAAAAGATTTAGCTAGTAAGGCTGGTCTTGAATTTATGGGTTTACCGGTTCGTGGTTTTCTTGGCCGTGGCTTGCATGCAGTAGGAGCAGGGCTAAATATGCTACGCGCCATAGGTATGGCTCTAGGTATTATGCGTAAATTTAAACCTCATTGGGTTTTGGGTTTTGGCGGTTATGCGGCCTTTGCACCCATTGTGGCAGCACAAATATTAGGCATTAAGACTGCCATTCATGAGCAAAATGCAGTTGCAGGACTTAGTAACAAAATTCAAGGATGCAGAGCAAAAAAAATATTTTTGGCTTTGCCGCAAACGCAAGGTTTTAACACAAGCAAAACTATTGTTACAGGAAATCCTGTACGAGCGGTGGTGGCAAATATTGCTAATAATAAACATGATTTTTCTGGCAAAAGACTATTAGTTGTAGGTGGTTCTCAAGGTGCAAAGGCTCTTAATGATATGATTATAGATAACCTTGCACTGTGCAATAAACATGGCATTACTGTGCGTCATCAAAGTGGTGAGCGAGATTATAAACGTGTTCATTCAGCCTATATAGCAGCGAATCAGCCTGTAGATTTACTTTCACCCTTTATAGACGATATGGCAAAAGCATATGATTGGGCAGATCTTGTACTATGTCGTTCTGGTGCATCAACAGTGGCCGAGCTTGCAGTAGCAGGGCGTGGAGCTATATTTATTCCTTTTCCTTATGCTACTCATGATCATCAAACCCACAACGCAAAGCTCTTGGTGCAGCATAATGCGGCTAAGGCTTTTGCAGAAAAAGATATAATTTCACAAGATGTTATGGGAACAGTAGTGTCATTATTACAAGATGCGCAGGCATTAGAAAATATGGCTAGAGCCGCAACAAGTGTTAATATGGGCAATGCAGCTAAAAATATAGCCCAAAATATTTTAAGCTCCGACTAAATAAAGGTAGGTAGTTATGCATAAAAAAATACGCACCATCCACATGATAGGTATAGGTGGCTCTGGCATGAGTGGTATTGCCGAAGTTTTGTTAAATTTAGGCTATAAAGTTTGTGGTTCTGATGCTGAAGAGTCAAACACTGTAAAGCGTTTACGTCAATTGGGAGCAGAAGTTTTTATAGGGCATGATGAAAGCAATGTTGGTGATGTAGACGTGTTAGTTAAATCTACTGCTATTAAAGAGGATAACCCTGAAGTCATAGCCGCCAAGAAAAAAGGCATACCCATAATTCCGCGCGCTGAAATGCTAGCAGAGCTGATGCGTCTTCGCCAAGGCATTGCCATAGCTGGCACACATGGCAAGACCACCACCACCTCACTTACTGCTGCAATATTTGATGCTGCCTCTAAAGATCCTACTGTTATTATTGGTGGATTGCTTAATGCATATGGTGCTAATGCGCGCCTTGGGGCTGGTGATTATTTAATTGCTGAGGCTGATGAATCTGACGGATCATTTCTATGCTTGTTTAGTATTGTGAATGTAGTAACCAACGTAGATTTAGATCATGTAGATTTTTATGATGATATGAACGAAGTTGACAGTGCATTTAAGGATTTCATGAATAAAGTGCCTTTTTATGGGCGCAATATTGTTTGCGGTGATGATGCGGGTGTGCGTAGACTTTTGCCGCATATTAAGCGACCAATTTTGACTTATGGCTTTGGTGAGGGCAATAGCCTACGCGCTAAAATTTTAGAAAGTGGTAAGGTCAGTCGTTTTGAAGTTATATTACATGAAGAAAGTTTAGGTGTTATGGAGCTAAAGCAACCTGGCAAGCACAATATATTAAATGCACTTGCTGCCATTGGGGTGGCCCTTGAGGCTGATATTAGCCCTGAGCATTGCCGTCAAGGTTTAGCAAGTTTTGATGGTGTTGGCCGACGCTTTGAACACAAGGGCGAGAAAGATGGCATAATTGTTATTGATGATTATGGGCATCATCCGGCAGAAATTGCTGCCACAGTTGCTACAGCTAAACAAGTTTATCCTAATAGACGTTTGTTGGTGGCGTTTCAACCACATCGCTTTAGCCGCACAAAGGCTTTTTTTGGAGATTTTTGTAAAGTATTTGACAATGTTGATAAATTATTGCTTAGCGAAATTTACGCTGCCTCAGAAAAACCAATTCCTGGTGTTAGTGGTCAAAGTCTTGCCCAAGGTATTAGGCAAGTTTCCACAGTTGATGTAAATTTTTGTCAAGATTTTGATAACTTACTTTTAGAAGCAAAAAGCTATCTGCGCCCTGGTGATGTGTTTTTAACTCTTGGAGCAGGCAACATTACACGCATTGGCCCACGTTTTTTAAATGAATAATTGTGAACTTTAAATGTAAAAAGCTATAAAAAAATATAAATTACAATATAATTTTAAGTTTAAAAATAGTAATTTATCATACTTTATGAGAAATATTTATGCTGCAAATAAACTATGAACCAAAATTTTCAGAACTTACTACCTTGAGATTAGGTGGTAGGGCTATTGCAGAAATAAATATCATGGACAACTTTGATGAGCATGAACTATCAACGCAGTTAAAAAAACTAGGTGGTGATGTATTTGTACTAGGTGCTGGAAGTAACCTTTTAGCAAGTGATGACGAACATGCATTAGTCTTGCTGCATACTAAATTTAATCATGCAATAGAAATTTTAGAAGATGATAATAACAAGGCATTAATAAGAGTAGGATCTAATGTGCGTTTACCAAGGTTTATTGGTAGGTGTGCTAAGTTAGGTTTGACTGGTTTAGAAGGATTATGCGGAATACCAGGTAGTGTAGGGGGTGCTATTGCAATGAATGCTGGTTCATATGGTTCTCAAACTTGTGAGCATTTGCATTCTCTTTTAGTATACTCACCTAAAACTGGAATAGTGAATATAGACGCAAAAGACATACACTATGGCTATCGTGAGTTTAGTATATCAAAATTTAATACGTGGTATTTTATCATTCATGCAACTTTTCTATTGACTCACGCAAAAATTAATGTCATCAAAGAAAAAATGTTTCTAAACTTTTTTAAGAAAAAGTCTACACAACCGGTAAATGCGTGGAGTGCTGGGTGCTTATTTAAAAATCCCTCACCAGAAAATTCAGCCGGAATACTATTAGATAAGTGTGGATTTAAAGGAAAAAGTAAGGGTGGAATGCAATTTTCTTCATTGCATGCAAACTTTTTAATTAATGAAGGTCAAGGAAGTGCAAATGCTGCCTTTGATCTTATGGCAGAGGCAAAGGAAGCTGTTTTAGAACGATTTGGGTTCACGCTTACACCAGAGGTGAAGATTTTATGTCCATAAATAAAATGCGTAATATGCGTAAGCCTAGTCCAAAGCGTAGCACGCGTAATGTGTATAAGCCAAGTGCCAAACCCAAACGCAACCTTAATCTTAGTCTTCCAAAGATCCCACGCTTCACCTTTCTTCGTCCAGCTTTTGCTATAATATTTGGCCTATTTATAGGGCTTGGAGTTGTTTTGACTATTGCGGCTGGTACTCTTTGGATCTACAAGCAAGCAACTACAAGTGATTATTTTGTTGCCAAGCAAGTGGATGTGCTTGGTAATGTGCGTCTTTCAAGTCACATGGTTAAAGATTTTGCCGGTGTGCATGAAGGTGATAATGTTTTAAGTGTCAGTATTACAAAGGTTGAGCAAGCTTTGCTTAAAACGCCTTGGGTTGAAAGTGTTTCGGTTAAACGTGTACTACCAGATCGCTTTATAATAACATTGAGTGAAAGAATGCCCTCATTTTGGGTTAAGCAAGATGGGGTACTGTTTTATGCAGATGAGCATGGTGAGATTATAGCTCCTGTTGAAACGGGTAACTTTATTGCCCTGCCAACCCTTGAAGTTGAGTTTGGAGCAGAGGCAGGACTTGCCAAGCTTCCATATTATTTACAAGACTTAAAGTCTGGCAAGCTTCCTGTGGAATATGGGGCCATATCTGCATTTAGAGTTAGTAATGACAAAGGTATAGAATTATATCTTGATGATAGAGAAATTCGCCTTTGCTTAGCTTTTGATAGTTGGAGTAATAATTTGCAACGTTTGTCATTGACTCTTGGTGATTTGGCAAGACGTAATGAATTATCAAAGGTACGCGAAATTCGTGCTGCCAATGGAAATGTTTGGGTTATTACAAATGCTTAATAATGGTGCAAAGAATCTTTTGGAGTTAATATGGGTAAGTCCGAACTAATAGTAGGTTTAGATATAGGTACAACAAAGATTTGTGCAGTGGTTGGCGAGCTTACAGAAGATGGCATCATTGATATTGTAGGCATTGGGACTAGTGTGTCTACGGGTTTGCGCAAAGGGGTTGTGGTTAATATTGAACAAACTGTGCACTCGGTTAGAAAAGCCCTTGATGAAGCAGAACTTATGGCCGGCTGTGAAATTCGTGCTGTGTATGTGGGCATTGCCGGTAGTCATATTATGGGTATCAATAGCCACGGTGTTATAGCTGTGAAGGGTGGTGAAGTGGCTCAGCGTGATATAGAACGCGCCCTTGATGCAGCACGAGCTGTGGCCATACCAGCAGACCGAGAAGTTATACATATTTTGCCACAAGAATACATTGTTGATGATCAACATGGCATAGCTGACCCATTGGGTATGGCTGGGGTGCGCCTTGAGGTTAAGGTACATATTGTTACTGGTGCTGTATCTTCTGCTCAAAACATTGTGCGTTCATGTCATCGCAGTAACTTGGAAGTTGCGGATATTGCACTTGAGTCATTGGTATCAGCCAAAGCTGTACTCACCGAGGAAGAAAGAGAAATTGGAGTTGCATTGGTGGACCTTGGTGGTGGCACAACAGATATAGCCATTTTTGCCAATGATGCCATAAAACATACAGCAGTGCTTGCTCTTGGGGGGCAAAATTTAACCAATGACATAGCCTTTGGTTTGCGTACTCCCATGGCTGCGGCTGAAAAAATAAAAATTAAATATGGTTGTGCCTTAACAGAAATGGTGCGCCATGATGAATTTATTGAAGTACCAAGCGTGGGTGGACGTGATGCAAGACGTCTTTCGCGTCATGTTTTAGCAGAAATATGCGAACCACGAATGGAGGAAATTTTATATCTTGTAGATCAAACCTTAATTCGTTCAGGTTTTAAAAATATGATTGGAGCAGGAGTTGTGCTTACTGGTGGCACTGCTCTTATTGAAGGTTGTCAAGAGCTTGGTGAGCAAATATTTAACCTACCAACGCGTATTGGTTATCCGCGTCATGTGGGTGGGCTTAAGGATGTGGTAAATAGCCCAAAATTTGCTACGGCTGTTGGCTTATTGCGCTATGGTGCAGAGAAGGAGAACCAAGGACAAAAAACCTTTACCAGTCATGAAACTACAATGTTTAACAACGTGCTTGCACGTATGAAGAAGTGGTTTAAGGACATATCTTAGATCAAAAGTAAGGAGAGGCATATGGAACTTTTTGATTTTGAACGCTCGTTGACTAGTAATGCGAAAATTAAAGTTGTTGGTGTTGGCGGTGGTGGCGGTAATGCAGTGCAATATATGATTGCGTCCGGACTACGTGGAGTGACTTGTGTGTGCGCTAACACCGATATGCAAGCTTTAAATAAAAGTCCGGTGCAACATAAAATCCAATTGGGTGAGCAGCTAACGCGTGGCCTTGGTGCTGGTGCTAAACCACAAATTGGTAAAGATGCTGCTCTTGAAAGTGTAGCAGCCATTCGCGATGCCCTTGAAGATACAGACATGGTTTTTGTAACTGCTGGCATGGGCGGTGGTACAGGAACAGGCGCTGCTCCAATTATTGCCCAAGCTGCAAAAGAAATGGGTGCTCTAACCGTTGGTGTTGTGACAAAACCTTTTAGCTTTGAAGGCCCCAAAAGGCGCGCTGCTGCTGAAATTGGTTTACAAGAATTACGTCAGCATGTGGATTGTTTAATCACCATACCAAACGACCGATTATTAGCTTTTGCTCCTAAAAAAGCACCATTTACTGAAATGCTTAAAAAAGCCAATGATGTGCTTTATAATGCTGTAAAAGGTATTTCAGATGTAATTATGGTAGAAGGTATGATTAACGTAGACTTTGCAGACTTAACCACTATCATGACAGAGTCTGGCTTAGCACTTATGGGAACTGGCATTGCTTCCGGCGAAAATCGCGCTCGCGAAGCAGCTCAACGTGCAATTATGAGCCCACTTTTAGAAGATGTTTCTTTGGAAGGTGCCAGATCTGTATTATACAATATTACTGCCACTATGGATATTTCTGGTGATGAAGTTAATGAAATTGGTGAAATTATAAATGAAGCCGCACATCCTGAGGCTGAAATTATATTTGGTGTTGTGTTTGATGAAAATGCTGGTGATGACTTACGTATTACTGTTATTGCAACCGGTATTGATGCAAGTGACCGTATGCAAGCTCAACCAAGCACTCATGCTACGGTAACAAATTTCCACCAACCTGTACAAACTCAGTCCATGCAAAACCAAGCTATGCAGACTCAATCCATGCAAAGCCAGTCTATGCGTCGTCCGCAAACATCGACTATGCATACTGCGCATACTCAGGAAAGAGAAAATAATTATATTCCAGAACCATTGATACATGATAATCGTAGTGAGCAGGTGGGAGCATGGTATAATGGTAAAAGTGAACTTCCACCCTATGTGGTAAAACGTGAAGCCATGGGTATGGTTTCTAAAACTAGCCATAATCCAGGTGAAGAGGAATTTGTGCTTGATGAAAATGATTTTGAAATGCCAGCCTTTATCCGTAGGCAGGCAGATTAAAATATAGACCTTTTTTAAGGTTTCAGAGTGCTGATAAAATCAGTGCAAACGATAAATCAAGAGTAGAGCAAGCTTTGCTTGTGCGTAAAATGACTGATTTTCGTGCCTTACTGATAAGACAGTTTGTCTGTCTTTTGCGACGCAATCTCACGAAAGTGGGATTGTGGTAGGCTGAGTCTTTTTTAAGGTCCATTATATGCCAAGCCATATCTTGGTATATACCTAGCAAAGATGCTTTGCTGGTTTCTCATGTTGTTTTGATGTATAAACTCCTTCACAAAACTTCGTCATCACCCTCTCCGGTGTCGAAGGTATTAAAAAAGGCTGCTTAAAGCAGCCTTTTTTTGTGAACTACTAGCATGCCTAGGCGGCAAAACAAATTAAAAGGGGCTTGTGTCGTAGGTATTAAATATTAAAGTATTAAGGCAATGGAATATAGCTTAAAACCATAAGCAAATATTTTACTACCAAATTATCTGCCAATGGATGTACCCAAAAAACTGTGCGGGTAGTATCATTGATTGTAGAGCCCGTAGCCGTAGCAGTGCTTTTTAGTTTAATGCCAAGAGTTGCTGTATCAGCCTCAACACTACGTGTTGCAACCTGACCTTCGTAAATATTAAAACTGTTATTTGGTACAATAAAGCATAAGGTGTTGGTTGGTATTTCTCTGGCAGCTTCTGCCGATAATTTGGCTAGAGCATAAAGTTTTGCACCAGTTTCTGGGATGATTTGGAATATGGTATCACCTAGTGCAAAAGCTTGACCATTTAGGGGTACATTTTTTGTAAGATAACCACTGATGGGTGAATAAATTAGGCTTGGGTTGATACTTGCCATTTCTAAATCATGGCGTACAGCTTGTTTAACATCACGGATTTTATGTAACTCACTTTCTATGGCACTACGGCTTTGGCTTGCTAACTCAAAGGCAGATTTGGCACTTTGTAATTTTTGGGCAGCACTAAACTCTGCTTTGCGAGCAGATTCTTTTTGAGCCACACTACCGCCCTTAGCTTCTATATCGCGCATAATTAACTGTGCTTTTGCATGTTCAATGGAACTTTGTTCAACTAAGTTTTTACGTATGCTTTCCTCATGTCTGGCAAGAGCAATACGTTTTACCATATCTTCAGCGGCCTTTTGTGCTTCGGCCACACGTGTAGCACTATCTTGTGGGGTGATAATAGCACCGCGCACTAAATCCTTGGCAGCTTCCAATTGATTTAAAAAATCACCAACATCAAGTTTTGCTATAAGTTGCCCAGCCTGTACATGGTCATTAGGGCCAACTAAAACTTCATGAAGGGTGCTGCTCATGGGGGCAGCTATGGGTATGAATTCGCCAGATAATACCCCGTCCTTACTAACAATGCGCCCGCTATATAGCCAAACCAAAAAGCTAGCAAGAGTTATGATAAATATTAAAGATAGTAAAATAGAGAATTTACTTTTAGATTTTGGTGCTTTTGCGGCAGGCATTTCTAAGGTGGGTGACATAAAAATCCTTTTGTTGATTAGGTAGTAGTTGGTTTAAATGGTATAAAGCATAAGGTGTAAGCTTTTTATTCTTTGTTACTTAGTTGACTATGATTTGTGCTTTGATTGTTTTCAAGCAAGCCTTCTTCTGAGCCGAACTTTTCATAAAAACTTTGCTCAGCTTTAGAGTCACCAATGAGATACATTTCCTCACCTTGACTCAGAATATGTTCAGGAGATGGGTTAATGTGCATTTGTCCATCTTTATCGCGTAGAGCTGCTACGCTACACTGGGTAAGGCCACGAATACCACTACTCATAAGCTGTACACCATGAAGTTTTTTGCCAACACTGCTACGGAATAGTTTAAGCCCTTCATTGAGCATAAATACCTTACCGGGGGCCAGTAGGTTAATAATACTGCTACTCATCATAGATGCAAGGGAAAGCACAAGGTCTGCACCTGCAGCATGTAAAATGCCTACGTTGCGATCAAGGGTTGCGCGGCTAATAATTTGTATGTCAGGGCGTAAACGACGACAATATAAGGTCAAATAAATGTTTGTGTCATCATCATGGGTGGTTATTAAAACAGATGGAGCTTTGCGAATGCCTGCTTCTTCTAGTATATCAATATCAGCTGCATCACCAACAATGAGGTTTGTACTAAGTAAGTTATGGCGTAGGCGAGAATTTTTATCCACAATACGGTAGTCACGCTGTAGACCCTCTAAGTGCTGAGCAGCAGCCATACCCACACGCCCACCACCAAGAATTAGTATGGGTGAATGTTCATCGCTACCAAGTCGTTCCCCAAGTAGTTTATCCACAGCAGTAATTTGCTCTTGAGTACCAGCCATAACTAAAACTGAGGCATCGGTAAAAATAGTTTGTGGGTGGGGAAAAATAAACTTACCACGCTCCCAAATACCAACCACATTAACTCCAGTATTATTACGCAAACCGCATTCAAGCAAACTCTTACCCACCAAGAATGTGCGCATAACTGGTACTTCTGCTATGATTAAGCTACCGTATTGATTTATAATACTTGAAGGAGCTTGTTCATTAATAATACGTCTTGCTAAGGCTATTCCAAGCAATTTATGAAATTGAATAACATGTGTTGCACCAGCAAGGCTTAAAATATCAATGGCATCATCACTTTGTACGCTGGCAATAATGGGTATACGGTCATTTACATCACGTGCGGTGAAGGTAATGTTGGTATTGCGCATATCACTATCAAGAGCAATGAGCATGGCCGCATTTTCTATATGCAGATTTTTATACACAGCACTATCGTCATGGTCACCCACAATGGCATTGTAGCCTTGATCTATAAGGTCTAAAGTAAGCTGTGTTTCGTTGCTTAAAAGTACACACTCTGTTCCATAGCGTTCTAGTGCATCAACTGTATTTAATGTCAGAGGACTAATACCTACAAAAATTAAATGATTTTTTGTGGAGGTGGATATTTCACGTGGTGTACTTTGCTTACGTTGGGCTTCAAGCCAAGGGGCATAAAAAAATTGAATAAAGGTAAATGGCAGCATGACCAAGAGTAAAATTACTCCAGAAATCATGACAATAATAGAAAAAATACGCCCCATATCTGAGGTAAAAGTAATATCACCAAAACCTAGGGTAGACATAACCGTAAGTGTCCAATAAACCCCGGTAACCCAAGAGTAGGTTTGGCCTTCAAATTGCATGATATAGTGAAAAATGATGCTATATGCCGCAATTAATAAAATTAGCAACAGGATAAAACGCAATAAAAATACAATGTTACGCTTTGCTCCGCGCTGCTGCATAAATATTGATAGTTGAGAAGAAATAAACTTCATGTGTATGTATTAATAATAATTTATAACTAGGGCAATATTTTTTTTTGGGAATAAGATATCTCTACACGTCATTCCGATTTAAAAAACGTGGTCACTGAAATCTTTTTTTGTTTGGGGAATGTGTGAGATTGGGGAAGGTTTTTTAAGCAATTTGCTGCGACGAAGCAACGCCCGACCCAATGGGCGCCGAAGGCGTTCACGTTAGGCGAGTCTTCGAGCCATACGTGAATCGAGAGCAACGCGTAGGTGCTGCAACGCTGAAAAAACTTTACCGAACTTCACACATCAAAAGGCAAAAGTAGCCAAATTGGAATGACGTGTAGATCTCTAATGTGCTGTCGATGGATAGGCAACACTTTTGTGGACAGTTTTTCATCGAAGAGCCTGTTTAAATTCC
>CAYJDF010000011.1:0-33872 GCA_964368845.1 uncultured Desulfovibrionaceae bacterium | reverse complement strand
TCCCTTGGTAAGCTAGAAGGAGTCATTACATGTCGAATCAACCATATTGCTCCAAAGCTCCCCTAAATACTAAAGAAGATATAATGCATGTTCTTAGTGATAAGGGCGGAGCTAAGTATTATGAAGAAATGAAGTCTTTACCAGTGGATACAGAGGCTCTAAAAGCTCAACTGGAAAAGACCTGTAAATCACGTACCAGAACTTGGCTAAATATTTGTGCCCACTGTGGCATGTGTGCTGAGAGCTGCTTCTTGTATACTGCCAACGACAATGTGCCAGAGCAAATCCCATCGTATAAAATCCAATCAACTCTTGGTGAAATGCTCAAAAACCCTGAAAAGGTTGATGCTGCTTTTATGATTAAGTGCATGGAAGTTGCTTGGTCACGTTGTACTTGTTGTAATCGTTGTGCTGTTTATTGTCCTCATGGTATTGATACTGGTGTTATGATAAGTTACTTACGTGGTATTTTATTTTCACATGGTTTTGTACCTTGGGAGCTCAAAATCGGTTCTGGAATGCACCGCGTTTATGGTGCACAAATGGACGTAACTCAAGAAGATTGGCTAGAAACTTGCGAATGGATGATGGACGAGGCCCAAGATGAATGGCCAGGCGTTAACATTCCTGTTGATAAAGAAAACGCTGATATTATGTACGTTCTGAACGCTCGTGAAGTAAAGCACTATCCAGAAGACATTTCTGAAGCAGCTGTACTATTTCACATTGCTGGTGAAAATTGGACTGTACCTAGCGAAGGCTGGGAAAATACATCCCTTACCCTTTTTGCTGGTGACTGGGAAGGTTGTACACAAAACGTAAAGCGCGTTTATGATGCTGTAGAGCGCCTAAAACCAAAAGTAGTAGTTGGTACTGAGTGCGGTCACGCACACCGAGCTACTGTTATTGAAGGCCCATATTGGGCCGGACGCGAAGACGGTACACAGCCAACCCAATTTATGCACTATGTTGAGTGGGTGGCTTATGCTCTTCGTAATGGCAAGCTTAAACTTGACCCAGAAAAACGCATCACTGTACCATGTACATTACAAGATTCTTGTAACTATGTTCGTAACCATGGTCTTGGTAAATATACTCGTGAAATCATGAGCTATATTGCTGCTCCTGGAGCTTTCCGCGAAATGGCAGAAAATAAAGATCATAACTACTGCTGTGGTGGCGGTGGTGGATTTAACGGTGTAGGGCTATATCGCAAACAGCGTAATATTGCTCTTAAACCAAAGTTTGCCCAAATAAAAGCCACTGGTGCTGAACTTGTAGTGTGTCCTTGCCACAATTGCTGGGACGCTGTACGTGATATGATGGAAGAGTTTGAGATTCACGATATTAAGTGGTCATTCTTAAAGCCCATCTTGCTAAAACAGGTAATTATACCACCACATATTGAACATAACGAAGTATAATAATATTATTATATAGTTAAACATAAAAAGCTAGGGTTGAATAAACTCTAGCTTTTTTGTTTTGCTTGTTGTGTTGTTACGGCATTGGTTGTTTTGTTGTGCAAATAAGAAATAACCCTCACTTAAAGTTGTTCAAATCTTTTTTATTGAGATCTTGCATAATGCATGAAGTATAGGCCTCAACTCTTATATTTTATACCGCAGTCCCATCATCAAATGGTGTTAAGCTGATTTTATATATAAATCTATAAAAAAATAAAATTATTAAAAAAATGGTATAAATTTTTGTACTGAGCTAAATTAAAAGTGTACTAATATACATTTATTTTTATTGAATAATTATATACAATGTTAAAATTTAAGTAAAAAAATATTTAAAAAGTAAAAATTTTTTTACCAAAATGCTTGCCATATGTCATAGCTTTGTTTATAAAATAATTGCACACGAAAAAAATCAGGTATGTAATTATTATAAGCGCGCATGCGCAAAGGAAGGATTTATGAAAAAGCTTACGACACTTATATTAGCTGCAGGGTTGATATTTGGTTTATCATTACCAGCCAACGCTATTGACTTTAAGGCAAAGGGACAGTGGATTATGAGTTTTGATTATGGTGAAGGCATGTCAGGCTATAGAGACTCCCGCAGTGGTGGCAATGTTTATGGTTCAGGCTATGGTAATCCAAGTGAAGATAACTTTGAAGCAAGACAACGTGTTCGCTTACAAATTGATGCAGTAGCATCAGAGAGTTTGTCTGGTACAGTCTTTTTTGAAATTGGTAACAGCACTTGGGGCAATGTGGATGATGGTGCAGGCCTTGGTGCAGATCGAACAATAGTTGAGCTAAAACGCGCTTATATAGACTGGATTGTTCCAGACACATCTGTACAAGTGCGCATGGGTATACAAGGCATTGCTTTGCCATCTTTTCCAGCAGGCTTAGGCGGTACACAAGTATTTAATGCAGATGTTGCTGGTATTGTAGTTTCAAACAAGTTTAGTGACTTCTTTAGTGCAACATTATTTTGGGGTAGACCATATAATGATAACTATGTAAATGAAGTATCAGATACGGCCGGTGGCCTATCATCAAATATGCTTGATAATGTAGATTTATTTGGCCTAGTATTGCCCATGACTTTTGACGGTGTGAAGATTGTACCTTGGGTAACATATGCTGCAGTTGGGCAAAACTTTGCGCGTCAAGGTACCAATGATGATTATGATATGGGCGGCGATTTCACTAACATGGCTACAGGTTTATTGCCAATTGGTATGGCTTCTGCCATGACTGGTAATAATGTTGACAATGATATTTTTCCCTATGGCAATGTAATAAATGCAGGTCTTACGGGTGAAATAAATACTTGGGATCCATTTCGTGTAGCTTGGGATCTTAACTATGGTGATGCTCAATATGGTGCAGATTATTTAAGACGGCAGGGATTTTTTGCAAGCCTCTTGGTAGAATATAAGCTGGACTGGGGTGTGCCTGGCATCTATGGCTGGTATAGTAGTGGTGATGATGATGACTTGGATAATGGTTCTGAGCGTATGCCTACTATGGATACCAATAATGGTGACATAGATTTCTCAAATTTTGCTTTCTCAGGTAACCCTTATATTGCAAGAGAAAATATTATTGGCAATACCTTGGTAGGCACTTGGGGTGTTGGTATTCGCTTAAAAGACTTTAGTTTCATGGAAGATTTGAAGCATACCTTGCGCATAAACTATATCAATGGAACAAATAGCACTGATATGGCTCAATATCTTCGTGGCACTAAAGGGTTCAACGATAATGGTACGCGCTTCTCACCCTCTGAGAACAGATCTGCAGCTTTTAAGACAGATGCTGGCATATATATGACAACAGCTGACAGTGCCATGGAAGTAGGTTTTACCAACTCATATAAGGTATATGAAAATCTAGAAATTATGGTTGATGCGGCCTATCTTGCCCTATGGATGAATCAAGACGGAGATGTATGGGGTGAGGGCTTCGAAGCAACCGATGCTTGGAACGTAAACGCAAGCTTCGTTTATAGTTTCTAAGTAAACCATAAAACATGGGGGTTAGGTTTTATAAAAAATCTTCCCCCAGTAATTTAATAAACCAAGGCCTTGCATACCTTGCCTCATGCAAGGCTTTTTTACTATCAATATTAATTAGTTGACGTTGAAAAATATATAAACCATTAAAATAATAATATTTTTCAATCAAAATGTTCTAATAAAATTGCCAGAAAAAAGGGTGCGTAGCATAGTTTTTGGCGATTTTATGACGCAAAAAGAATGGTTTTTCAAGCAACGGCTAATTATGACCACGCTGTTTGATAATCCATGAATTAAGCTCCAAAAGGTCATGAGCCCACGGCCATACCCCACCCTGAAAGTCAACTCCACGTCCATAAAACTGTGTACCCACAGCCTCGGCAGCTAACATATCGGTGGGGGAGTCACCAATCATCAGTATGCTATCGGTGGGGCACTTTGAATCAATGGCAACACGACGCAAAAGAGCCTCCTTAGCTGGGGGCGAGCCATGTATGCTTATAAAATATTGACTAAGTTCGCGTAAGTTAAGCAGTGCTACCAATTCATCTTGTGGAGCACCAGAGCAAACATACATAGGTAATTTATTGTGCCACATGTTGAGGGTTTGTTCTATGCCAGGAACTAGTGGACATTTTTTAACTTCTTCCAAGCAAAGCTCAAGAAAGCGTTGGCACCAGTCTTCAAGTTCAACATCTGTGATAGGACGCCCCACAATTTCATCAAAAAACCAGCGAAACTTGACTATACGGCTAATGCCACCATGTACCTTATTATACATAAGCATGAGGTCTTGTGCTTCTTGACCATAAGGGGCGGTTAGGCTTGCAAACGCTTTTGCCTTCACATCAACACTTTCAAGAATGATACCGTCAAAATCAAAAACTAAACAGTTAATTGACATACTTATCCTAATACACTTAGCAGGTTAGTTGTTGCTTCCATTTCCATAGCTATACGCGATTCGCGTGCATAGGCGGCACAATGCGGGCTTAATACAACATTATCAAGCTTTGCCAGCTTGCCTAAATATGGTTCAATTTCAAAAACATCTAAGGCTGCCCCACGTATGTAGCCACTGTTAAGATGCTTATATAGGGCATTTTCATCAACAAGACCACCTCTTGCGGTATTGATGAGCCAAGAATCTTGCATAAATTCAAATTCTCTTGGTCCTAAAAGTGCTCTTTTTTGCAGTCCTAATGGGCAGTGTAGGCTGATAATATCAGCCCAACTTAGTAATGAATCCAAAGGCATGCATTTGAAATCAACATTTTTTTCTTCAATGTCATAATAAGCAATTTTTGCGCCAAGCGATTGTAATATTTGCGCAACTCTAAGGCCAATACGCCCAAGACCTATAATCCCAACTTTTTTATCTTGCAATAAAAAACCACCGCGCTTATGCCATTTACCAGATATTATATCCATATGTCCTTGGTTTATATGACGCAACAATGATAGACAAAGCCCAAGGGTTAACTCAGCAACAGCTTGGGTGGGGGCTTTTGGCGTGGTAAAGACTTTAATATTACGTGCTTTTGCGGCCTCTAAATCCACCGAGTCTACACCAACTCCGCAGCGCGAAATCACTTTTAGTGTTGGAACAGCCTTCATGACTTGCGCTGTAAGGGGTTCTGTGCCAGCAATAATGCCAATACAACCTTGCATTAAGTTTATAGCTTCTTGCTCATTTAATACACGTCCTTGGTCATTCTTGACAATTTCAATGGATTTAGACTCAAGCAGATTTAATGGGGCTTGGTCAAACACTCCAAAACTTGCGGTGTTAATAGCAATTTTCATGAATTTAGCCTATTAGTTGTGTTATATAGTGGCATTAAGGGGTCGTTTTGCATAAGCATGCTAACTTGGTTTAAATCTTCCAATGTATCTACACATTTACTTTTTGCTGTTGTGTAAACCATGCGCACTTTGTGTCCATGTTCTAGCAGACGAAGCATATCAATGGATTCTGCTTGTTCTAAACTAGTGGAAGATAATTCTTCAAAATCTAACAAAGCTGAACGCCTAAACGGCATTATACAAACTTGTTTAAATACACTTTGTGCAGGCTTACCATGCATATAGCTTGGTATTGGTAAACGAGAAAAATATAATGCATCACTTTGGTTATTTGTTACAACCTTAATGGTGTTGGGGTCATTAAACTCTACATCACTTTCAATTGCAGCCATAAGATTGACAACTTGTATGTCATCATCACTAAGCATAGGAGCTAGGGCAGTATCAATCATGTCTGGCGTTACCATAGGTTCATCGCCTTGAACTATAACAACTATATCTATGGGTTTAGATGTATTTGTTTCAATATGTTTAAGTGCTTCAGCAACTCGTGAGGTGCAACGCTCATGGCTGTGCTTGGTCATAACCACATTAATATTTTTTTCTTGGCAACATGTGGCAATAACTTCATCGCAAGTTGCTACATAGTATGCAGATAGACTCTTAGCCATGCCGGTGCGTAAAGCTACATGCAAAAGCATAGGCATACCATGTATTAAATGAAGCGGTTTACCAAAAAATCTGGTGGAAGCCATGCGGGCTGGAATTATTGCTACAATATTCAATATTAAGCCTTGGAAATAAGAAAATCAACCTACTAAGGGACGCTTGGCACTTTGCCATAAAAATACGCTGTCTGTACCATAGGCAATAAAATTATAACCTTCATTAACATAGCTTATTAAACTTTGTTCATCAGGTTTTGCAATGTGAACACCCATTGTCATGTTACAAGCCTTGCATATTTTAACAATACGTTGCATGGCCTCTATAAAATTAGGGTTCTCAAATTGACCAACAATATCCATAGAGGCAGATAAATCATATGGTCCCACCATAATGGCATCTAAACACCGATGACTTACAATACTTTCAAGCTGATTTACTGCATCTATATGCTCTATTTGGGCCACAAAAAATAAATCTTTAGCTAAGCCTTTACGATAACATTCAAAATCTTTTCCATAATTATTGGCTCGACAAAAGCCAAAGCCGCGTTCACCACCAAGATGTGGATATAAAGCATATTGTATGGCCGTATTTAAATGTTCATAACTTTCTATACGAGGAAAAATGAGTCCATGCGCTCCTGCATCAAGAGCAGCTTTGATAGGAATGCTATGGACCTCACTTAAACGAACAAATGGGATAGCCCCACCGCATTCAATAGCTCGGAACATAGATGGTAAGTCTGAGCAGCTAAACGCCCCATGTTCCATATCTACCACCACCCAATCGTAACCTGCTCGTGCTAAAAGTTCTGCCACGTCAGCAGAGTTAAATTGTAACCATGAGCCAATGGACGTTTTTGCACTGGCTAGTAGGGAGCGGATATCCATTATATGTTTCATAACATACCGTTAATTGAAGAATTTTATTACTGACCTGATAATAGGATATTATGCACTTGTTAGGGCTAAGTGTAAATAGTTTTATTATGCATGTAAAAACTAAAAAGCCCTGATAAATCAGGGCTTTTTAGTTTAAGATTTTTTGTCGCGGTTTACATGAAAGGATTGGCAAAAAGCAAAATGAAGCTTACAACCAAGGTATAAATGGCCAATGATTCAATAAATGCAAAGGCCAAAATCATTGCACCAGTGATTTTACCACTGGCGTCAGGATTACGAGCAATACCTTCACAGGCACCTTTAAGACCAAGACCCATACCAATACCACAACCAAAGGCTGCAATAGCAATACCAAAAGCTGAAGCAAAAGCTGTGGTGGCAAGGCCAGCAGGCTCAAGAGTTGCAGCAAAAGCTAGAGAGGCCATGCCAACTAAGGCAACGGTGTTTAAGGCGACTAGTAGGAATTTACGCATGTTATACTCCTTAAATTGTTATATGTTTTGGGTCCGAAGACCATTCCCCACAAATTAGTGTGCGTGTTCTAAAGAGCCTTTGATATAAATCATAGTAAGCATAAAGAACACAAAAGCCTGCATGCACTTGCCAAGTAAGAAAAGAGCATAAATAGGCAAACTACTTAAAACCGGAGCCATAACGAAGGAAAGTATAATAACAATTTCCTCGCCTCGTATGTTCCCGAAAAGACGCAAAGAAAGTGAAAGCGGACGCGAAATATGCGACACAATTTCAAGTGGAAGCATTAGCGGAATAAGAGCTTTAGATGGTCCGGTGAAGTGATTAATATAATGTAAACCCCAGCGTTGAATGCCTACTATATTGTAGTAGACAAAAACAACCAAGGCCATGCTCACAGTAGTATTAAGATTTGCGGTTGGAGCGTCAAATCCTGGCACAAGTCCTAATAAGTTCATGGTAATAAGATAGATGAAAATACCAACTAACAATGGAACATATTTTTTACCTTCATCACCCAAGTTGGTATGAATGAAGTCCTCCATAGTATCAATGATAGTTTCAAAAAAGTTTTGGAGCTTACCCGGAACCATGGTTAAGTTTCGGCGCACAAGAAAGCTTACACTAAAAAGAAGTATCATAGCTGTCCAGCTAAAAAATACATGTCTAAATTCAACTACTTGACCACCAATGGTCACTTCGTTTAGGTCGAAGAAAGTAGAAAGTAAAACCGGATGCGGCAAACTACCTGCCATAATAAACGCTCCTTACTGCTTACGCCCCATAAAATATTGACGGGCAAAGGTTCCAAGAGCCACAGCCATGCTAATAGTTACCCCACAAGCAAGGGCTACAGCCGAAGCACCATAAACTATGAGCACCACATACAAAAGTATTGCGGTTATTCCAAGCCTTAATGTGGTTCGTAAAAGCACGCCCATCAAAAGACCAGCGGAATATGTATTTAAGCTAATGGAGAGTAAGTGTTTAGCTATACCTCCAAAAACATTCACAAAAACTAAGACGCCAAGGGCAAAATGAATACCTAATGCCGTCCATGGTAATATCACAAATCCAAGTGCAAAGCAGATAATCAAAAAAAACACTTGGTCGCGCAGCATAATTCTTATGGGCGCAATGTGAAAGCCCCTTCGCCAAAGCCAAGCTTCAACTTTATGTAGAAAATTTTTTAGCAATGTAAATCTTGTTATTTATTAAGGTCATTCCCACTATTATCTTCTACCTTAGGGCCAGATATACCTTTATCCTCTTTTTGCATTTTACGCAAAAGTTTTTTGCTGTCTTCATAAACATTGAGGAAACCTGCCCCAATGCCAATGATGAAAAAGGCTAACTTACACCAAGGAGAAGTCTCAAGCCACTTATCAAGGCCATAACCTATGGCAAAACCAACCAAAGGACCGCTAACTAGATGCATGCCCATGGTTCCGGCGGTGGCAAAAAGCTCAATGCTGGCACTCTTTGCCTTTAACCTTTTGCCAAAGTTCATGTGACACTCCTTAGTAAACTTCGTGCCTCATTTCACAAAGCAAGAAAAAACTAGCATAGCCTTATGTTGAGGTCAAGCTTTTTGGGATAAATTTCCCAAGAAATAACTTATAAAGTTATGCTAAAGTCAATATGAAAACTTTGTAAAAAATCACATCCCTAGGTATGTTTTAAAATTTTAATATGTGATATTTTAGAGTTAAGATAGTTTGCAGAGTGCTTTAAGAGAACAGGTGAAATACTTATATTTTTAATCAGGCATAATCGTAATCTTCATGATATAATTAGTGCTTTTTTGCCTTGTGGCAAAACACGCCCCACAATGCTAGCGTGCTCACCAAGTGCTTTAAGTCGTGATATGGCCAAATCAGCTTTATCTTCTGGAACAGCAAGCAAAAGGCCACCTGAAGTTTGGGTATCAAAAATGATACTTTCAAGGGCTTTATCAAGGTTTGAGTTAGATTTAGTAAAGTTTGACCAATATTTTCTATTATCGTGGCTGCCAGCTGGGATAAGACCATTCATGGCATAATCAATAGCTGGCTCAAAGATAGGTATATTTTGGCTCATAATTTCCACTTGCACTTGGGAGGCAAGTGCCATTTCAATGCTATGTCCAGCAAGACCAAATCCAGTAATGTCAGTGGCGGCTTTAAGTGTAAATTCATCTATTATTATAGCAGCTTGTTTGTTTAGCTTGGAACACCAAGTTTCAATTAATTTTTGGCTTTCTTCCCAATTGTCCCACCTTGCTTTAATGCCAGTGGACAAAATACCTGTACCCAATGGTTTGGTGAGAATTAATATATCTCCTACTTGAAGCCCATCATTGGTTGCTGCTTTTGCTGAGTCAATATAACCAGTTACAGAGAGTCCATATTTTACCTCTGCATCTTCTACGCTATGCCCACCAACTAAGACACATTCAGCTTCATTTAATGTGTCTTGACCACCGCGTAGTATGTCAGACATGGTGCTTAAACCTTTTACACCATGACAGGATGTTGGGAAAAATAACATATTTAATGCACACCAAGGCTGTGCACCCATGGCATAAATGTCCGAAAGAGCATTGGCAGCGGCAATGCGACCAAACATGTAGGCATCATTAACAATGGGGGCTAAAATATCCACCGACTGCACCATGGCTTGACCCATTGGGAAAGTAACCACCGCAGCATCTTCATTGCGTGCGCGCCCAGCTAAGACGCGCATCTCAAGACTTGTATTGGGCGTTGCAGGTAGACTTGTAAGTAATTGCTCCAAAACCTCTGGAGCTATTTTGGCTGCTCAGCCTGCGGCTTTAGCCATATCAAGCAAGTTCATATGTTCCCCAAATTAAATTTTAACTATTTGCTATTATTTTTTTTATTGTTGCAACTTACGTGTAAGGCTAGCAAAAAAATATACCCCAGTCAATTGATACTAGGGTCATAAGGCAATCGATTAAGCTCTGGCTTTAGTATTAGTGGGCATGAATGCGTAAGCACAGAAAAAACCAAAAAACAAGCTAGAAGCATAAGTATTGGAAACTTTTTGAGTAGTTAAAATTCCCAAATAGGCGCATAAAACACAACACATGGCTATATTAAAAATGTCACCTGTATCCTTATAATTTCTTAAAATGCGATAAATGGAATAAACCATAACACCAATAAATGCCATGAACAAAACAAAACCAAGGTCTGTGGCATATATGGTGTATTGTGATAGTTGTGTTACATGTTCTGTCCTTAGATGAAGGCTTAGCTCTCGCATTGATTTAGGTAGATTTTTTTCTTCTTCTTTAAGTGCTTCCCAATATTGTCGTCTGTCTTTCTGACTAATGCCAAAGGGATGTTGAAGGCTTAAGTCAAAGTGTACCATAAATAATACAGTGCGCGCTAAAAGTCTTGGTATTACTGGAGGCATGTTTGCAAAATCTAAGGGTGGTGGGGTGTGTCCTGCATTTTTTAATGCTACATGTTCTGTAATCTCAGCCGATACCACGAAGGTATTTTTTAATTTTTGCCCTGTCGTGGTATAGGCTGTAAATAACCCTAAGCTCATAGTACCAATTATTAAGCTTATGCAAAATAATTGTATGCTTCTTTTAAGGTTATACTTTTGATAGGTTTCAAACAATAAGACACAATAAAAAAATATGCTTGCACCAAGTAGGCCAGACAGTGTTTTTGCCCATAAAAAAAGTAAGGGTAGGATGATTATAGGAACTAACCATAATTTTTGAGCATTTTTTTTGTAAAAATACCAGCAAAATCCAAAAATTGGCAAAATACCGCCTACCATATGCGAAGGCTCGGCATAAAGACCACGGATGCGTCCCTCATAATATGGTGGCGGCCACCACCCAAAACTTATTTTTTCCAGTCTAAAATAGGGGTTTATGGAGATAAGAAATTCCTTAATGTCTGTCATACCCAAATTTGCAAGGGCTTCAAGTGACATATGCAAAGCATTTAAAATAAAGCCAGCACTTATGGCATAGATAAATATTTGTTTGGCAAGGTCACGTGGGATTAAATAAAAGAGCAAGCCCATCCACAAAATTTCAAAGTGGTTAGGATGTATGAGTATGTAGAAAAAAAAGCAAATGGCAAAAGGATGTGCTTTGAAGGTAGGTAGCCATGCAAGGGAGAGTACAAAGCTTAGCATGCCAAGTTGTATGAGTGGTTTTATAAGAACTCTTGAGTAAAGAGGTGGTATTTCATAAGGAATACAATTAAAGCACCAAAGACTCATGGAGAGCACAGCACATAGTAAGGATAAGTTTAAGAGTAGTTTTTGGATGTAAAATGGTGGGGATGGGGAGTAAATATCTAGGTTAAAAAAATTTATCATACTATCCAAGATTGTTTATTGTACGGCATTTTGAGTTCATATAAAACATCAATATATAAGAATATTAAAGCGCTGTCAATAGTGTGTCAAGCTAGATACTTTATAAAACTGGGGGTATATTGGGGGAGAAATGAAAGTTTGAGAAAACAAAAAAGGCTAGAAGAACAAAGAAATTCTTCTAACCTATTGATTTTATTGTGGTACCGGGAGGGAGACTTGAACTCCCAAGGGGTTGCCCCCGGCGGATTTTGAGTCCGCTGCGTCTACCAATTCCACCATCCCGGCGTAAAATATAAAAATGCCATATGCAGGCATGAAGGTCAATCTATTTTAATAGTCTTAGGCAATTATTTTTTTATGTTTTTAGTATTGTTTGTAATCATTTTATTTTTTATGCAAATTTACCTGTCAAGAATCAATTTTTTGAAAATAGCAAAAAGTAGATTATAAACATTCTTTGCGTAAAAAAAGATACAAAAAATATAAATATTATAGGTAAATATTGTTATTGTTTGTGTGTTTATACTATTTTAGTACAAAAAATGCCTTGTATACTCTTTTCAAAATCATCAATTTATGATATATGTAGCTTTGTATTTATTGTATTGTGTCTGTATACAATAGCTGGGCGGATGATGGATGGCAAAACCCAGTGTTGCAGGCAAAGTGATAAATTAAATTGGGTATTATCCATATATGTTTTTAGGATAATATGTAACTTTTCTTTAAGGACGGTGATTGTGCAAAAGCGTTACACCCCCATTTTTGTATTTACAGCATTGTTAGCTGTAGTGGCCTGTGTAGGTTATTTTATGAATGAACCTGCACCAAAAGTTCCTGAGCGTATATTATTGGATAATGCTGCGGGAAAGGTTGTCTTTAACCATGCTAAGCATTTAAAGGACGACAATATTCCATGCGCAAGCTGTCACCATGAAATGGTAACAGAAAAAGAAAATGTACAAAGCTGTGGAACATGTCATGGCGTGACCTTTGATGAGACTTTTCGTACTACTCACGCAAAGGCCATTCAAGGCGTAGATTCGTGTGCTAGCTGTCACCATATGGAGTTTGAACCCAAGGCAAAGTGGGATCACGCTGCCCATGTGGATGATTATGAGCTTGATTGTTATTCATGTCACCATGAAGATACAAATATTGAGCCTGAGCCACAAAATTGTGCCAACTGTCATGAGCGCACTGGCGATGAGGCCATGCCTTCATTGCGTGTAGCCGTGCATAATAAGTGTCAAAGTTGTCATGGGGATATGTATGAGGCCAAGGTTGCTGGTTGTGCTTCTTGCCACACCCCCATTGAAAGTCGTAAGCTATTGCAAGAAAAGGGTGCTGAGGCCTTTAAGGTTAGCCCACTCTACGCTAATTGCGCCACATGCCATGTGGATCAAAAAAATCAAGAGCTTGTACCTGATCGTATGTCAGCCTTCCATGGTCAATGCATGACTTGTCATGAAAAAGTTGGCCAAGGTCCATATACAAAAGATCAGTGTAACCAATGCCATACCAAGTGAGTGTAGCATGAAACAAAGTTTTCAAATGTTAAATGATCCTCGTTTTCACCTTGTGTACGGAGTTTCACAGCGATTTAATGAAGGGCCAAGTCCCTCCAAAGTGCGCTTAAACCGTGAAGGCATGACCGTTGTTGCCGGGGTGAAAAAGAAAAGTGTTGTATATCCTGGCATGCTACTAGCCGAACATCCTGCTCTTGAAAAGGGTGATTTATATTCTCCTATTCATGGCGAAGTGACAGAGGTTAGTGATCGTAGCATATTTGTTACAGCTAAAGCCCCAGAGCCACCAGCAGAAGATGCAGAGCCTGCACCTGAGGTAAGCCCAGTAAACCTTTTGGTAGATGAAGCCTTACAAGGTGAGGACTTGGTTCTTGCTGTTAAAAAACTAGGTGTGAATACTGGTTCTTTAGGTAAAAAATGTAAGACTTTAATTGTAAACGGGCTAAATCCTGAACCAGGTATTACTTGGGCAGAATCCATACTTACCAGTCACTCTGAAACATTTAAGGCTGGAATGGAATTACTACGTCGCTTTAAGCGGGCCGAAAAAATAATTTTGGCTGTGCCAAGTGGCATGCAATTATCTTATGATGCCGTTGAAGTGGTTCATGTTTCCGCAGATTATCCCAATAGTGTGAACGCGCTTGTAGTTAAAGCTGTTACTGGTAAAGAAAATCCACCAGATGTGGCTTGTGTTGGCTTACACAATGTGTGGAGTCTTGGTCGTGTAGGCAAAACTGGCTTACCACTTACGGAAACAGTTTTAAGTATAGGATGTTATAATAATTGGAAAAATATTATAGCTAAGGATGGTTCTACAGTGGGTGAGCTTTTGGCTGGTACGCAAGTAGAAGTAAAAGATGGCGATACCGTGCTACGCGGTGGTCCGCTACGTGGGGAGAGCTTAGATAGTCTTGAACGTAGCGTAACTAAGGGTACACATGGAGTTTTTGTGGTGGATGAAGGTGATGTTCCCCCCATGCAAGGCCATAGCCCTTGTGTGAACTGTGGAGCTTGTGTATTGATTTGTCCTGCGCGTATAGCTCCAAGCACTCTTAGCTGTTATGCTGAATTTGCCTTGCATGATCGCTGTCGAGATGAAAATATTTTTTCCTGTCTTGATTGTGGTTTGTGTGGTTATGTGTGCATAGCGCGTCGTCCGGTGCTACAATATATACGTCTTGCACAGCGTAAGCTTTTAGAAGATGAACGCTTGGCTGCACTTGAGCAAATTGATCTTGGCTCGTCTGCCTAAGAGGAGGATAAAATGGCAAATACTTATACTGGTCTTTTGTCCGTAAGCGCGCCTCCATTTTGGCATTGCGGACGGACAATACAAAAAAATAATTATCATACGTTACTAGCACTTTTACCTGCGGTAGCCATGGCAATTTGGCAATGGGGACTACCTGCTGCACGGGTTATGGCTTTAGCCATAGCCACTGGAGTGGTGGTAGAAGCTTTATGTCAATATATGATGAAGCGTGAATTGAGCATTGATGATTTTTCTGCTCCTATAACATGCTTATTATTTGCATTTTTACTGCCAGCCGCCGCCCCTTGGTGGATTGTCGCATTAGGGGCAGCTTTGTGTATCGCTATGGGCAAGATGAGCTTTGGCGGTCTTGGAGCAAACCCTGTAAATGCAGCTCTTGTGGGCTGGGCTTTATTATTTGTTTCTTGGCCTGTAACCATGGACCCCAATGCCATGCAGCTTAACACAAGCTTTGTGGACCCATTGGTACAATTAAAATACTTTGGGGCAGAAGTTGCCGGTAAAATTCCATTGACGGATTTACTCATGGGTAAGCAAATCGGTGGCCTTGGTGCAGCGCAAGCTTTAGGTCTTTTTGTGGGTGGATCATACCTTGCCATACGTGGCATTATCCGTTGGGAAATTGCTTTAAGCTTCTTGGTTGGTGTTGCAGGGGTTGCTGCTATCTATCATGCCATTGACCCTGTTGCTTATGCCTCCCCAGCTTTCCATTTGCTAACTGGGTCAACGTTGTTAGGTGGATTTTTCTTAGCAACAGAAGCTGCATCCTCTCCCAATAGGCAAATTCCTATGGTGATTTATGGCTTGGTGGGTGGTGCACTTGTCATTATTATTCGCGTCTATGGTATATATACTGATGGGGTACCCTTTGCGGTGCTATTGGTGAATTTACTTACACCATTGCTGGATTCCATCCGGCCTAAGCCATTTGGAGGCAAATAATGCGCGATATTATGAAAATGCTTGTGGTACTTTCGGCCATATGTGGTATTGCCGGATTTGCCTTGTCATACTTAAAGATGATTACAGCTGAGCCCATTGAAGTGCAGGTTTTAACCTATGTGCAAAAACCTGTTTTAGATCGTGTTTTTATGGGATCTGAGAATGATTATGTGGCTGATCGCAAAACCTTTGATCTTAAAAGTGGACGCAAAGTAATGGTTTTTCCATCAATTAAGGGTGGAAAGCTAGTAGGTGTTGCTATTGAAGATGCTGGTGGCGGTTTTGGTGGAGATATAGGTGTAATGGTTGGATTTAATGTGGCCAATGATACATTAATCGGTATTGGTGTTACCACCATGAAAGAAACTCCTGGCATTGGTGACGTTATCCTAACCCCTCGCTTTACTGATCAATTTTCAGGAAAGCCCATGAATGTAGCTCTTACCAGTCAAGGTGGTCAAATTGATGCCATTTCTGGGGCAACAGTATCGTCTGGTGGTTCAGTGACAGCAGTTGCCAGTGCAGCTAAGGTCTACACTGAACTAAAAGATCAAATCCTCAAAACATGGCCATAGGGGAAGTATTATGCAACAATTAATGAAAGAATTTACCAAGGGCCTTTGGAATGAACTCCCACCATTTAGATTGGTGTTAGGTCTTTGTCCGGTGCTTGCTGTTACAAAATCTGCCAGCAATGGACTTGGTATGGGAGCTGCGGTTATTTTCGTACTTACCCTATCCAATTTAATTATATCACTGGTACGTGGTATCATACCCAAAAAAGTGCGTATTGCTTGTTTTATTGCTATTTCGGCGTCCTTGGTGGTTTCGGTTGAACTACTTATGCAAGCCTATGCATACCCATTATATCAGCAACTAGGTATATTTGTTCCGCTTATTGTGGTAAACTGTATTATTCTTGGACGCGCTGAAGCGTTTGCCGCTAAGAATACTGTGCCTTTATCCATTGCAGATGGTTTGGGTATGGGTATTGGTTTTACCATTTCACTAACCTTTCTCGGTGGATTACGCGAGCTTCTTGGAGCAGGAACCCTCTTTGGAAAGCATTTAATGTGGGATGGTTTTCAGCCATTTACTGTTATGATTGAAGCTCCTGGGGCATTTATTGGCCTTGGGGTTATTTTGTGCGCCATGAACGCCCTAAACCGTTGGCAAGCAAAGCGTAAAGGCCTTGGTGATGTACCTAATGCAACACCTGGTTGTGCTGCTTGTCGTGCTTGTACCATTAGTAAGTAAGGAGTGAGGCATGGATATATTTCAGCTTTTCATCTCAGCTATATTTGTAAATAACATTGTACTTGCTCAGTACCTTGGTAACTGCCCATATCTTGGTTGCTCCAAGGAGCGCGGCGTTGCTATAGGTATGGGTGGAGCGGTTGTGTTCGTAACTATTATGGCCACAGCTTGTACTTGGCTTATGCAAAAGTACGTGCTTACCCCTTTTGATCTTGGTTATTTACAAACTATTGTGTTTATTCTTGTTATTGCATCATTGGTGCAATTTGTGGAAATGTTTTTAAGAAAAATGATTCCGCCACTATATGCTGCACTTGGTATTTTCTTACCACTTATCACCACTAACTGTGCGGTTATGGGTGTGGCAATCTTAGTACAACGCGAAGAATTTGATTTTATGACTTCAATGCTTTATGCCATCGCTGCTAGTGCAGGTTTTATGTTGGCACTGATTCTCATGGCTGGTATACGTGAACGTCTTGATACTTGTCGCGTACCTAAGGCCATGATGGGAACACCCATCGCTCTTATTATGGCAGGACTTATGTCCCTTGCGTTTATGGCCTTTAAGGGTATGACCAGTTAGGAGGTCTGTTATGGTTTTATCGTCCGTTCTTACCCTCCTTGGGCTTGGATTTGTGGCAGCAGCTGTATTGGCTGTGGCTTCACGAGTATTTTATGTGGAAGAAGATCCAAGAGTTGAGGCTGTTCTTGATGTGCTACCCGGTGCTAATTGCGGTGGTTGTGGGTATGCAGGTTGTGAAGGCTATGCCATTGCTGTGGTAAATGAATCTAATGTGCCGGCATCTTTATGTGTTGCTGGTAGTGCAGAAACTAGTGTTGCCGTAGGTGAACTTACAGGTAAGGCCGTTGGAGCCGCTGACCCAATGCTCTCCTTTAGGCGTTGTGATAAACTAGCTGGAAAAGTTAAAGCACGTTATACTTACCAAGGTATGCCTTCTTGTGCTGCTGCTACATTACTTATGGGTGGCTCTAATGAATGTTCGTGGTCCTGCCTTGGTTTTGGTGACTGCGTGGAGGCTTGCCCATTTGATGCCATGTATTTGGAAGATGGTCTTGTGACTATTAATCCTAATAAATGCACAGGGTGTGGCATATGTGTAAAATCTTGTCCCAGAAGTTCTCTTGAACTTATACCATTAAGAGCTAGGGTAGCAGTATTTTGCGCTACTCAAGATAAGATGCGCGCTGTTATGGATGTTTGCGAAGCAGGATGTATTAACTGTGGAAAATGTGTAAAATCTTGCCCTGCAAAAGCCATTGCCAACGTGGATGGCCGCATAGAAGTTGACCAGCAAAAATGCTTGAGTTTTGGGCCAGATTGTAGTGAAGCTTGTGTAACAGGCTGCCCTCGTAATATATTACGTGTTTTGTGTTCAACACTTAGTACTGAAATGCAAATCGCCAAATTAAAAGAAGAAGAAGAAAAGCTTGCACAAGCCGAAGCCGCCCCTGCAACTGATGAAAAACCTGCCGAAAGCGGCGCACAGGCCTCATAAGGAGTTGTAAAATGAGTACTAATACAATAAAACGCTTTGATCGCCGAAGCATGCTCAAGGGTGCTGGTGCAACATTGGCAAGCTCTGCCATTTTGCTTCAAAACCCACTTAATGTATGGGCATCAACTCCAAGCTTGCAAACCTATACCCAAACACAAGTGCTTCTTGGTACATTTGTTACCATAACAACTTACCATCAAAGTAAAACATTAGCTGAAGAAGCTGTCGGACATGCCTTTACTGAAATGAAAAAACTTGAGTCCGAGCTTACGCGACATGATAGTGCTGCACCTTTAGCAATGCTAAATACCACTGGTAAGCTATTTGATGCCCCCAAAAGTCTTGTTCATGTTCTTGGGCGGGCTCAGCGTATTAATAGCATCACCGAAGGTGCTTTTGATATGACAGTAGCTCCATTACTTGGTCTTTATAAACAGGCCCAAAATCCTAAGGGTGCAATAAATCTTAATCAGCAAGACCTTGCCCACGCTCAGGATTTAGTACAAGCTAAAGAAGTATTTATTGGTCTTGATCATGTGCGTCTAGGTCGTCAGGGTATGGCCCTAACCTTAGATGGTATTGCAAAAGGGTATATTGCAGATGTTGCTTCAGAAGTATTGACAAAATATGGTGTTGTTAATCATTTGGTTAATGCTGGTGGTGACATACGTACATCTGGACAAAAAAATAACCAAAGCCCTTGGCGTGTAGCTATAGAAAATCCTACTGGTAATGGCCAAACCATTGCTAGTATACCTGTTTATGGTGCCATTGCCACTTCAGGTAGTTATGAAGTATTCTATGATGCCAAGCGTGAATATCATCACTTGATTGATCCAAAACATAAGCAAAGTCCACAGCACACTGTGTCGGTGACTGTTACTGCACCTACAACGTTGGAAGCTGACTCCCTTGCTACAGCTCTTTCTGTTTTGCCAGTGCGTAAAGCTTTAAGCCTTATTCATAGTCTACCTAAACGCGAGTGCTTAATTGTTACTAGCCAAGGTCAGATTTTAAAGTCTAATGGTTGGAAATCTGTTTAATTATTGACTTTATGGGTGAGGAGAAGATACTTTTTTGTGAAAAAAAATTTCTTCCCCTCACCCAATACCACACCTCTTCTTCAAAAAAAATTTTATTGTTGTATGAATTGCGAGTTATGCTCACAATTCATACTGAGAATACTCGTAGTTAAAATATATACTATTATACTATTTTCTATTAAAATAATTTTAGAAGCTATAGATAAAGCTTGCGTTAATATTCCAAGCATCAGTGGCTGTAAAATTATCGCCCCAGACGTCATTTCCTTGGTCTAGATGCAAAGCAAGATAAGCCATTTCTATGTTAAGATTGAGATTTTCAAAAATTTGGTAATCTGTTGTGATACCAAACTCCATGGCATAATCAGCGGTGGTTAGGTAGAAACCGTTAAGTGGACCTCTGTAATAGCCAGTAGGTGAATTTTGTATGTTGCCATCAGCTTGCAGGCCATCAATCATGACATATTGTGCCATATTGGTATTGTTAGTGCCTTGAATGTAGTTAACACGCAAAGTATGCTTTAAGTCTTCTACAAAGCTTATGTCTTTTAGGCGTATACCAAGACCCCAAGTACCAATAAGGTTCGTTCCAAGCACACTTTCACGACCTATGGATACTGCACCTGAACTTGCAAAGTGTGAGTAATCTACATGTGCATTGGCATTACTAATGCTTGGCATGCGCTCAGAGCCGTTAAATGGATCATCATCGTCACCGCTTGAGTACCAACCATAGATGCCAGGTATAGCAAAGTCCATTTTATATTCTAAGAGTAGACTTGCGTAAAAACCCTGACGTTTTACACTATAGTTGCCATGAAGGTCATTGTTGATGCTGCCAAAGTCAGCATGGCCATAGTTAAGATCCCAAGCTATGCGTAAGGGGTCTGTCATGGTTAGTTCACCAGTTAGGCCAGCATGCCAGACATGTGCGTAAGGGTAGAGGTCATCATTATTAGTTGAACTCATAGATGATAAAGCAGTTCTACCAATCCAGTCTTCAGGTGTAAGACCATATCTTACCGTACCAATGGAGTTGCCTAGGTCGCCACCACTTCTGGCAAAATTTTTGCCGACAGCCATATAACTAACCCATGGTATTATGTTAAAACCTTCAAAACTTAAGGGCATGGACAAGCCGAAAATATCAACATTATCAAGGAAGTTACTTGAATCATCTATAAATCCTTGGTTTTCAGCATAGGAATTATAAAAATTGTCATTATATGGTCTGGCCCAAAAAGCAGTAAGGCTTACATTTTCGTTAAACTTGTTAGAAACTACAATGCCTGCAGCATCATTGTTAAGGACCATAGATCCACCAGTTGTGAAAGATGGCAAGGCAAGCCATTGTATACCCATGCGTACTTTAACTTCTGTACTTGGGATAACCCAATCAAGATAAGCATGTTTAATTTCAACTATAGTTCTGTCTGCACCAAGGGCTGCACCAGTAGCAGCATGACCCCACTTGCTTTCACCCATCTCAAAAAATACAGTTCCAGAGAGGCTTTCTGAGGCTATGGCTTCAAGTTGTAGGCGTATACGCTGGTTAGCGTTAAAAGTGTCTGGACTAGCAGTTGGTACAGTATTAGAGCCATAGCCATAGATATTGTGACCACCACGTGTGGCAGATGCACCTTGACTGCCAGAACCAAGGTCAAAGCTCATAATCCACTCACCCCTAGCCTTAAAGTCAATAGCAAAAGCATTGTTAATAGAACCAAGACTAAGTGCAACGCAAAGCAACAAGGTATGTATTTTTTTCATTTTAATATCCGTATTGATGATTTTTTGAATAAAAAAAAGGGGGCCTTTAAGGCCCCCTAGTATAACTTATACTAAGAACTCTTAGAAGCTGTAAACAAAGCTAGCATTTACGTTCCAAGCGTCGGTTGCGGAGAATCTGTCGCCCCACACGTCACTACCTTGGTCAAAGCTAAGTGCAAGATATGCAGCATCAACATAAAGAGTTAGGTTTTCATAGATTTTGTAATCGGTGCTTAGGCCGAATTCAAAAGCGTGGTCAGCTGTGGTAAGATACATACCATTGCCAGTTCCGCCGCCTTGATAGAAGCCTGCATCGTTACGAGTCATTCCATTAGCATTTACACCAGAACCAATGTACTGAGCCATGCCAGTGTCGTTGGTACCTTGGAAGTAGTTAATGCGGAAGGTGTGCTTTAGGTCTTCCATGAAGCTAAAGTCTTTTAGACGTACACCAACACCCCAAGTACCGATAAGGGTAGTACCTAGGATACCTTCGCGAGCAATGTATGGGTTACCGTTGCCAGCAAAGCTTGAGAAGTAGTTGTCTGAGTTACCGTTACTGATGGAAGGCATACGCTCAGAACCATTATATGGATCGTCGTCGTCACCGGAGCTATACCAACCGTAAAGGCCTGGAGTACCCCAATCCATCTTGTATTCAAATAGTAAGCTTGCGAACCAACCTTCACGCTTGGCTTCGTAATCTTTGAAAGTACCAGCAGGTACGCCGAAAGCACCATCAAGATAGTTACCATCAGCAGAACCGAAGTAAGCATGACCGTAGTTTACGTCCCATGCAATGCGGAATGGGTCAGCAGCGGTGATTTCACCGGTTAAGCCTGCATGCCAAACGTTGCCATAAGCAAATAGTTCGTCATAAACATGATGGTTGTCAGAAGTTAGAGCAGCACCGGAAATGCCGTCAAGTGGAAGTAAGCCGTAGCTAACGCCTTGACCTGGGTTACCAGAGCGAGCAAAGTTTTGACCAACCATGGTGTAAGTTACCCATGGGATGATTTTGAAGCCATCAAATGTTAGAGGCATTACTAAACCGAATGCGTCAACGTTATCAAGGAAGCCAGCAGAAACGTCATATGTACGTCCTTCAGCATCGATACCTTCAAAGTTATCATTGTAAGGACGTGCCCAGAAAGCGGTTAGGCTAACATTGTCGCTGAACTTGTTAGAAACAACGATACCAGCTACGTCGTTGATGAATACTTGAGAGCCAGTGCCGGTAAGAGCAGGTAGGCCGATACCTTGGATACCCATGCGAACTTTAACTTCGGTGTTAGGGATAATCCAATCAAGGTAAGCTTGTTTGATTTCTACGATAGTACGGTCAGCACCAAGAGCGCCACCACTACTTACGTGACCCCATTGGCTTTCGCCAATTTCAAAGTACACGGTACCGGATAGGCTTTCAGAAGCAACTGCATCAAGTTGTAAACGTACACGTTGGTTGGCATTGAAGTTGTCAGCACCTCTGCGACCACCGTAGCCAGAGCCATACACTTCGCCACCATTACGGGTGTCGGTGTAACCGGACATACCAGCACCATAATCAAAGCTCATGATCCATTGACCTTTAGCTTTGAAATCAATGGCGGAAGCACCAGTTACGCCACAGAACACAAGGCCAGCGGCCAAAAGTAGTGTTGCGAGTTTTTTCATAGTTATTCCTTCCTTTACGCATTGAAGCGTGTGTTATTTGTACCTGAATACGGACGTATCCGCAAAAACTTTATATACCATTGTTAATGCATAAGCAAGGGTTTTAGTAAAAAAAATTTTACTAAAATACATTTTTTTTGCTTCAAATTGTATTTATTATGATATTTTATATAGTTATAACTGTAGAAAAATATAATTTTTTGTTTTCCGTTGTGTTTTTCATAAACAAATTAGCAGACTATCATAAAAATAATCTGCTAATTTATTGATGAACCGTATGAAAAAACAAGTTGGATTTAGGTATAAAAAAAATTTAAAAAATTGTTTGAAGAAAAAAATTGAATAATAAGTTAATTATCTAGCGTTAAATTTCGATATTTCAGCTAATTGTTTCCAGAGGTTGAGTTCTTCATCGCTTATGCTTTCAGGTGTTTTAATCATAACCCTAACCATTTGGTCTGCGCGTGATTTTTCGCTTCCAAGGCCACGCCCACGTAAGCGAAAACGCTTACCTGATGAAGTCCCCGCAGGTATATTCATCTCAATTTCTCCATCAAGTGTTGGTACACGTACTTGTGCACCAAGGGTTGCTTCCCACGGGCTTAAAAATAGGTCATAATTTATGTCCATATCATCCACTGCAAAAATTGGATGAGGCAAAAATTTTATACGCAAAAATAAATCACCTGCAACACCACCAGGAGCTGTGTCGCCTTGACCAGATAGGCGAAGCTTTGCACCTTCGCGCACACCTGATGGTATATTAACATCTAGGGTTTTTGATCCTTGAGATATACCTACGGTTATATTTCGCCTACCGCCCTTTAGGGCATCTTCTAGGCTAATGGAAATTTCAGCCTCAACATCTCGCCCACGTCTTTGGCGTCTTGAAAAACTGCTAAATGGGTCTGGGCCAAAGCCACCTTGCTTAGTTCCTCGTCCTGCTTGACCAAAGAGCACTTCAAAAAAGTCTGAAAAACCACCATTGTTAAACTGTTGTCCATCAAAGTTAAAATTAAATCCTTCAAAGCCAGGTGCGCCTTTAAATTGTTGCCCATGCTGCCAATTATGGCCTAGTTGATCGTATAGTTTACGCTTTTCTGGATCTTTTAAAACTTCATAGGCCTCATTTATTTCTTTAAATTTTTCTTCGGCCTTGGCATCACCTTGATTTAAGTCAGGGTGATATTTTCGGGCTAGCTTTTTAAAAGACTTTGCAATGTCATCAGCAGAGGAGGTGCGACCTACCTCAAGTAATTTATAATAATCCTTATATGAAACGCTCATATGTATCCTCCATCACAAAGCTATTTTCTATAAACTGTATGGAATATTGTATATATAATCATTAAATTAATACCATAAATTATATGGTCAATGGAGTAAATAAAAAAACCTCAATCCTAGAAAACTAGAATTGAGGTTTTTGAAACTTTTGCAAAAAAAATTAGCGGCCTTTGGCTGCGCGCTTAGAAGCTTTAAGCGGGTTAACCTTAGCTGCGGCAGCAACTTTTAATTTAACGTGTGTAGCAAAGTTACATCGGCCGCCTACCCATTTGCGCTCAGGGATGGGATAGCTAGAGCAAAATTGCTCGCCTTCAAATTCGCGAATACGATCACAGTCATTGCATTGTTCAACAATGGGAGAAAGTACAAAGCCGTTTAGCATTACGCCATCAGCAGTTTTGGTTGCATTTTCTAGATTGCCCATAATTAACCTCCGGATTATAAATCCTTAAAAAATTATCTTGAACGAGAGAAGATACTCAAAACTGCTAGTATGTCAAGTATTAAGGTTCATGTTTGTAATGTTCTTAATTATAATAATAAAATTAAAGTGATGGAAGTAGTTATTTTAAGATTTCAAACTTTTTAACACAAGCTTGACATTGCTTGATAGTATTATTGGCAGTGTGCGACTTTCGAAAGTTAGCAAAATTGTTCTTTTCCCATATATGTAGTGGATGTTCTAAATTAATATTACCAAATGTTATTTTAAATGCTTCTTGGTCCGGAACATTTAAATATATACATGGGGCAATATTTCCGTCAGCGTCTATATATAAACTTTTTTGAATATTTTCACGGCATTCAGGGCTTGGGGTTTGGCTTGGTAAGGCATAGTAAATATGTCGACCTTGCTCCTTGGCTTGCTTTGCTGCTTGCTCTAATATGCTTTGAGCTTTAGCAATAACTTTGAAATCATTAGGGTTTATTGCAAGATGTGCTTGTGTGTCGTCAGCTAAATAATCAAGTGTACTTACAATGCTTGCATGAATATTTAACTCATCCATAAGTTTTGGAAGATTTTTTACGGCATCTAAACGGTCCGCAAGTAATATATATGCTAGATGTATTTCAAGGTGCGCGGCTAGTTTTTCTTCACGCATTTTTTGTAAAAGCTTAATACCTGCAAAAACTTTATTAAAGTCTGCTCCTGCACGAGCATTATTGCTTTTTAAATCTGTGCCAGCAAGAGAAAAGGCCACCACGTCCATACCGCTTGAAATGATTTTTTGAGCAAGATCTTGGCTGATATGCAAGCCGCAAGATGTGGATGATACAAGACATCCGGCCTTACGCGCAAGGGCCACAAAGTCAAAAAAGTGCGGATTTAACAGTGGTTCTCCCCAACCTTGTAAGTGTACACGAGTGGCTTTTTTGAGTAGTGGCCAAGCATTTACAAAAGTATGGGCTTGCATATGTCTTGAATTCCATTGACTAGCCTTGGTTGTGTGGGGGCAGTAGGTGCATTTGGCTGTGCAGCAGGATGTAACCTCCACTTGTAAACAATCAAAAGGGCGAGTACTTGGGCGTACTAAGTCTTTTATTAGCTCTAAGACATTAGCCTCACGTAGGGCTTTGTGTTTGAATGGTTCAGCATAGTCTGCTGGGATGGGAAATGTTGTTTTTTCCATAATATTAGCTGCTTATAAATTAATCAATCCAGCGTGAAAACCATGATTTTTTTTGACTTTTAATTTGCCATTTAGTTTGCACAAAGGGTATGTTTGGTTTAGCACCCCATTTTTTTTTAAAAAATCTAATGCCTTCATTTATACCAAGCCCTAAATTGCATTGGCTATGTCCGTAGGAACTGGCGGCATTGAGTAGGGCTAAAAGTACTGCATCAGCAACTCCCGGACTTGCTTGCTCACTTCTAAAGGCAAACATATAAAATGCTGTACTAAAGGAGGAAAAGTCACCTAGGGCAAAGGCTAATAATGTATCATTATTTTTAGCATAGGCCGAAAAAATTTCCACTTGCGCAGTTGTGATAACATATGTGCTGAGACGTTGTAAAATAGAACAAAGGGCCGTATCCATGCCTTTGCGTCTGATATAATCTAACATCATTTCTTGATGAGCCCCGCTCCAAGCACCTTGTCCTTGGGTGGTGTTAATATATATATCTTCTCCAGCGCGTGTAAGCATATTTCGCACCTTCACATTGGGTCTTGGGGCAGGTAGTGGCAAAAACCAATAGGCATCGGGATTATCTACATTGCTTATGGCGTGGGCTGGGGCTAAACTTGGGCGTATGGGAGCAAGTACGCTTATATCTGTAATATCCTTACGGGTGCAAATTTGTTCAATGGTAGCATGTAATTTATCGGTATCATGAGGGTTTTGTAGTGAGTAACCTACTAGTATAATATGGCTATCTTGCTTGTGAACCACATAATCGTTTATAAGTTCACTTTGTGCCCCAGATACAGCTTGGACATAACTTAGGAGTTGGTCAGGGGTAAGAGCTTGAGCATTGACATATTGCAGAGCTTGGTTAGTGTTCATAGCTTAGGTTCTGCCTTAAATTTTGCGCGCAATTTGTGTTTAAAGCTTGGATATACTTTATTTAATGTAAATCCATCTTCCACTAGCATATGGCGCAAGTTTAGCATATGAGCCGTACCCACAAAGACTATACAACGCCCTTGTTCCATAAATGGACGCATTCTTTGTCTAAAACGCTCATCACGCATGCTGATAATAGTCTTGGTGCGAGTTGGAAATTCAGCACTTGTTCCCATAAGTTGCATTAAGTCACCTGCTAGGTAGGCGCGAACATTTCTTTTAATCATATAAGGCCATTTTTCACAATTTTGAAAATAGCGTACCACTCTATCTGGCGGTACAGAATTTAGTGATGCTAGTTGCTCTTCAAGACTTTCCATGGCCACTACGGTTTTATCCATTTGATGGGCCAAGTTCCAAGCTTCAAGGTCTACGGACTGTTGCCAACCTTGACGCTCCAAAAAACCAGTCCAAAGTGTAAAAAGTGTGGTCCAAGGGCGCGTATTTTTTAAGTACCAAGTTACATCAATTTTGCGTTTGGCCTCCATATTTAAGATGCGCGGCCAAAAACCTTCTGGGCCACGAACCATGCGGCTTAATTTATTTATTTCATTGGAGCTTAGACGATTAAAGAGGGGTTGTTGTTCTGCAGTAAGCTCACGTCCATTGGCTTCCACAAGTTTTAGGCTTTCATTATCAAGTGGCCCCTCAAAGATTACAGTATCTACATTATTGAATAGTTCTGTAAAGGAGCGTTCAAAAGAATAACAAAAGAAGTGCGCTGAACCACCAATCCACGATTTGCGGCCATTTTTTTCTACTTCCCATAGCATGGCATAGGGGCGTTGTTCGGGTAAACTGGCCCAGATTTCGCGCTTTGATAAACCCACCAAGGAAGTCATATCATCTTGTTTTTGACCCATAACGGCTTTTAATATGGTGGTGGCATGATCTTGTAAGCTATGGCCCGCTTGCTCATGCCAAGAGGCCATAATAAATGGTAGGGTTTTAACACCGCCCCATTTTTTCTTGAATCGGCTAATACCTTCATTTACCCCAAGGCCTAAATGTATATATTCTTTGTTTTTTTCTTTTGAAATTGTAAGCATATGGGCAAAAAGTAAGTCAGCAGCATGGGGTGTATAGTGGGTTTTTGAATGTGCACCTAAAATGTATGAACAAAATTTCTCAGGTGCAAAATCAAGCAGTAGTGAGGCAACCAGATGATTTTCACTGTCCCAAGCGTTAAGTAAATAAACTTGTGTAGTTTTTTGGGAAAGAATATAGGATGTACTTGCAAAAAGGCTACGCACTTTATTGTTTAAGGGTACGCGTGACATAAACTCTGTCCAAAGGCGACGATGCTCAGGAGTAAAGGCATTACTCATTTCCACGCGTAATTTTTGCGCAGCTTTAGCTATGGGGTTTTTTAGGCGTGGTGGAATTTGGGCTGTGGTTTTAAGAGTATAAAAATCGTCGCGCTCGTCAATATTTGCCTCTAAGGTTGGGGGCAAATCTGGAGCAACCACAAAGCAAGAGCTAGCCTTTGTTTTCTGTATGGCCTCATTTTTAGCCTGCAAAAAATCTGTATGGCTATATTCACCCCTTAGGGGGTAGCCAATAATGGTTAACCAATCATCATCAGTAAAGCATAAATAGTCATTTATAACTAATGTCTTACCACCTGAAACAGCTTGCATAAAGTGTACAGAATGTTCTGGCACATTGGCTAATTGTAATATTGTTGAGTTTTCCATCTTACTTTAAAATTAGCTTTGAAAGCTATTAAGCTTAGTTTATTTTCATAGTATGACATTATTTTTATTACACAAAAATGGTTTGTTGGCAAGTCTTCCTTTTTGCTGCAATCTAGTTTATAATGATTGCATCTTACTGATAGAATTTTACTTTTAACTATAAGGATTAATATGAAAAAACTTATTATATTATTTTTTGTTACTATGCTTTGTGCTTGTAGCGAATCTGGACCACAAAAAACACTTAATGATATGGCAAAGGCATTGGAGAAAAAAGATCCCAATCAATTTTTAAATCAGATAGACATGCCACATTTTGCTGCGGCTCAGATTAATAATATGACAAGGACTAGTGAACCCTTAAGGGCTTTGGATGCTGTTGGCAGGATGCTTGGCCTTGGTGGTATGGAGCATTTAATTGGGGCAGTGCGGGATATGCAAGCTAAGGAAACTGAACGTTTTACGCGTGGAGTGGGTACAGGTGAGCTTATGCTAATGTGCAAAGAGGCCAAAACCCCAGACTGCCCTTGGGTACCCAGTGCCTTACAAGATGCAAAAGTATTTGAAGTATCAGATGTTGCTGCTGTGGCTCAAATTACTACGCCGACAAACATTAGTTCGTGGCTTGCTTTAACTAAGACAGGTGATGTTTGGAAGGTAGTTGGCCAATCTCCGCTTAAAAGTGATGCTGAAAACTTTGCCCAAGGTAAAAAACGAGATATTGAACAAGCTTCGCCTATGGACGTTCCTGCACCACCACCGCCACCTAAACAAGAACCAGAAGCACCTGTGAGATTTTAACTTTTAAGATGTTTAATAGTTGCTGTAAAATTATCTTGGCATCGGCCTCACCGCGTAGGCAAATGTTTTTGCAAGAATTGGGGCTTGATTATACTATAGTTTGCCCAGATGATACAGTAGAACCATTAGCAAGTAAAAATGAAAATCCCACAAATTATGCTATGCGTGCTGCCCAAAGTAAGGCTTGGCATGTACATAATGTTTTGCAAGGTAAGGAACAAGAATATTTGGTATTAGCAGCAGACACTGTGGTTTGTGTGCAAGATAAAATTCTTGGTAAACCTAAGGATGCTGCTCATGCCTTGGGCATGTTAAAATTACTGTCCGGTCAAGAACATGAGGTTATTAGTGCCGTTAGCTTGGTATGGCAAGGACGTAATTTAGATCCTAAGCATATATGTTTTTTTGATAGCACGCGGGTGTTTTTTCATGCTTGGAATGATCAAGTACTTGCCACTTATGTAAGTAGTGGAGAAGGTATAGATAAAGCTGGTGCTTATGCTATACAAGGGCAAGGGGCATTCTTGGTAAAAAGTATTCAAGGTTCGTGGAGTACTGTGGTGGGATTGCCAGTTGGTATGCTTGTGGATGTGTTGCTAACACATGGATTTATAAAGATTGGTACTGAGTAGCTGATTTTAAGCTCAAAAAATACGACCTTCTGAGTAAAATAACTTTTGCTTTAATTTAGGAAAACATATTAAAAAAAATTAACCAAATGCCAGCATGATATTATTTAGTGCCGGCATTTGGCAGCAATTTACTCAAACGATACGTTTACTTGTTCTGCATCTTTATTTTTGCGACGTTCCATGCTTCCAATAATCCAGGCGTCATAGCGCATGGCTTTGATGCGATCTAAAATTTCGTCGGCATCAGCAGCATCAACCACAAAGAGATAGCCAATTCCACAATTAAATATTTGGAGCATTTCCGGCCAAGTTAATTTGCCAACTTCTTTAAGCCAAGTAAATACTGGTGGAATATCCCACGAACCAAAATCAATGCATGCTTCAATTTGAGACGGTAAGATGCGGGAAATATTATCATAAAAACCACCGCCTGTTATATGCACCATGCCACTAACGTGAGCTTCGCGTAGGGTATTGCGTACTAGGTCTACATAAATTTTTGTGGGAGCTAGTAGCACATCGGCAACACTTTGTGTAGTGCCTGGGAATATATCATCGGCTTTAAGGTTACTTTGTTCAAATAGTTTTCGTACTAGAGAGTATCCATTGGAATGTATTCCAGAAGAAGCAATGCCAATAATTTTATGTCCAATGCGAATTGATGAACCATCCACAATTTTGGAATTATCCACAATGCCAACACAAAAACCTGCTAAATCATATTCTCCATCGGCATACATGGAGGGCATTTCAGCTGTTTCTCCACCAAGTAAAGCACATTTTGCTTGGGCACAACCTTCGGCAACGCCTTCAATAACTGCTTGTGCTTTTTCTATATCAAGACGACCAGTGGCAAAATAATCAAGAAAAAATAGTGGTTTTGCACCTTGTACTAAAATATCATTAACACTCATGGCCACTAAATCTATGCCCACAGTGTCATGTTTATCAAATTCAAAGGCTAGTTTTAGCTTGGTGCCAACTCCATCGGTGGAGGAAACCAACACCGGATCTTCAAGTCCTGCTAGGTCTGGTCTAAAAAGTCCACCAAACCCACCTATATCGGAGATGACTCCTAAGGTTTGGGTTTTGGCAACAGCTCCTTTGATGCGTGAAATTAATTCATTTCCCGCCTCAATATTAACCCCAGCATCGGTATAAGCTTTAGCTCTCCCTGATGACATGTCATAGCTCCTTGTGCAAATGTGCAATTAGGATTATATAACATTATATTTGCAAAGTTCCAAGCTAATTGAGTATGTGAATTTTTGTAAAACATGGTGTTTCTTATTGCAATATATTGTGATTTATAATAAATATATTTTACAGCAAGGAGTTTTTTATGCGAGTATTATGTTTTATCTTAATTATATTGACGTTGCCAATTTTAGCTATGGCTGAAAATCGTGACCAAAATAGGCGTACACATGTCTATGGCACTGGTAATTTTAATACTGGCGGAAGCGTTACCACCTATACTGACCCCCAAACAGGCGATATTGTAACCTCTGTTGTGCCACCTAAAAATAATGACCCATATGCAGGCCAGCATAACTCACAAAGTTTCCCCATTTATATTTATCCGGAAGTAACACCGCAAGGTCAGCATAGGCCTAAGCCCCATAATCAAAATTTACATGAACAAGGTTCAAGTATTTTGGATAAGTATATGTTTGCCTCAAATACATCAAATAGGTTTCAGGCTGAAATGTCAGATAGATACAAGGCAAACCCCAATGCCTCAGATAGATATAAGGCCGACCCTAAGAAATCAAATAAATATATGGAAGACTCTAACAAAAATGAACGCCGCAAATCAGACAAGCGTAGGCATGACTCGAACAAAGATGATGAACGCCGTAAATCAGACAAGCGTAGGCATGACTCATAGAATTCCAAATATCATAAGCCAAAACATATATAGTTTGTTGTACGAGATTTAAGTGTAGTTTTAGCTCTTTATTACCATGGATGAAGGTGTGTTGTGACAGTAGAGATGTATCGTAAGCTTGCAAACGGTAGGCTAGAGTGTATATTGTGTCGGCATCATTGTATTATGGTCGATGGCAAGCGCGGACGTTGTGGTGTGCGTTCTGCCAAGGGGGGGAAGATTCACTCTCTTGTGTCAAGTACTGTGGCCTCAGTGGGGCTTGATCCCATGGAAAAAAAACCGCTTTATCACTATCTACCCGGCACAAAAATATTTTCCATTGGAACACCGGGTTGTAATTTTTCATGTCAATTTTGTCAAAACTATAATATTTCGCGCTCTCCGGTAGATCGTGGTGTTATTGAAGGCAAAAAGGCTACAGCAGATTTTTTGGTACAAGAAGCCATACGTCATAAAGCTCAAAGTATAGCTTTTACCTATAATGAGCCCACTGTATTTTATGAATTAATGCTTGATGTAAGTGCCAAAGCTTCGGTCAGTGGATTAGATTGCGTAATTGTTTCTAATGGTTATCAGACTTTAGAATGTCTATCGGTTTTATATAGTCGCATCAAAGCTGCCAATATTGATTTAAAATCCATGAGTGAGAAGTTCTATCGTGAATATTGTTCCGCAAGTCTTGCGCCAGTGCTTGAAAACTTAAAAGTAATGGTCAAAATGGGCTGGTGGGTTGAGGTGACTACCTTGCTTATTCCTGGTCTTAACGATAGTGAAGCAGAACTACGTGACGCAGCACGTTTTATTCGTAAGGAGTTGGGGGCGCATGTACCATGGCATATTAGCCGCTTTCATGGAGCTTATCGAATGATTGATAAACCAACAACTCCCATACAAAGGCTTGAACTAGCACGAAATATTGGTTTTGATGAAGGTTTGCACTATGTTTATATTGGGAATACTGGGGGTATTGAATGTGCTTCAACCTTGTGTCCTGATTGTAAAAATACATGTATCGCGCGCGAGGGATACTTTAGTTCCAATACTTTAAAAAATGGAGCGTGCCCTAAATGTGGACGGCTTATTGAAGGCGTATGGAAAAAAGCTTAATTTTGATATATACTGGTAATGGCAAGGGTAAAACGTCTGCTTGTGTTGGGCAAAGTATTCGTGCCATAGGTCAAGGTTTGCAAGTAGCTTTTTTGCAATTTATGAAACGTAATCAAGAGGCTGGGGAGCAATTGATGCTTGAAAAATTGCTTGGGGAAAATTTTTTAGCTGCTGGACTTGGATTTTTTAGAAATGAAGATGAGCGCAAAGCTCACCGTCAAGCAGCCTTAGATGGGCTTGCATGGGCTCATGAACGTCTAGTTAAAATGGATATGATTATACTTGACGAAAGTTTATATGCTCTACATGCTAACTTGCTTGAGCAACAAGAAATAGAGCATATGCTGCATATGGCCAGCGAGTGTAAAACCCACTTGGTATTGTCTGGGCGTAATGCCCCACAGTGGCTCATGGATAGGGCTCATTTAGTAACCGAAATGCAAGAAATAAAACACCCTTGGAAGCAAGGGATTAAAGCAAGTAAGGGGATAGAGTTTTAATGAAAAAACCCAATATTTATATTGCTGCATCATTTAAGCATAAGCATGCTGTACGTCTTTTAGGGCGTGAGATAAATAAGCTTGGATTTAATATCCTTGATTGGACAGAAAAAGCCACACCTCCTCCTGGGCTAAATCCTGCTGAGCGTCGTCAGTGGATGGATACAGATATTGAAGGCGGACAAGTTTTTTCTTTTTGCCATGATGCATGTAAAAATGCTCATATTGTAATTTATTTTGGTGAATCGGGGCAAGATGCCGGAGTTGAGGTTGGTATAGCTTGCGGAGCTGGAGTGCCCATCTTAGGTATACGTGGTCCCTTAGAAGCTCCTGGACTTATGTTACACGGTGCAACGGACATATGGGTAGATAATATTGAAGATGCCATACACCTTATGCATTTAGTTGCAAAGTATCATGCTGAAGGTTTTAGTGAGTTAAATAGTAAGGATGACTTGCAGGTTCGCATTCTTAGTTCAAAATTAAGTGTCGATAAAGAATAAGAGTATCTATAAGTATATAAGTAAAATTTCGACTATTTGAAAAAATTAGTTACATTTTATTACTTCATAAAATTACCAGAAAACAAGCATATGCTTATTTTCTGGTAATTTTTTTGGATATAAGCCATATTTTTTACGTGTTAATATCATAAATTTTAAGTAAAAATAATTTACATTAAATGTATTATTTAGT
>CAYJDF010000010.1:0-34693 GCA_964368845.1 uncultured Desulfovibrionaceae bacterium | reverse complement strand
CTGCGACTCTCTGCTTAAAAGGCAGATACTCTACCTACTGAGTTAACGACCCTCTCTAGGAGACAGTTTTATATGCAATAGCTTTCTAACTGTCAAGAAATTCCTGCATAAAAAAACAAGAATTATCTTTTAACTATTGGTTAATGGGTGGGGCGTCGCTACCTGCTTGTAATAAGGCCGCCAAATGACGGCGAACTAGTTCAAGTTCAGATTGGCTAACCACTGGCATATCAGTAGTTTTTTTATTACTCATTTCATTACCTTCGGCAACGATAAATAAGGCTGCTGCTGCACGCCCCATAATTGCAAAAAAGCGATTGGGGTCCCAGCCGCGCGCCTTAACCCATTCAGCTGCTTTTTCAGAATACGCAAAATCTGCCTTACCATCTGAGATACTTGGGGCTGTATTATCTGCATTGGACGTTGCCCAAGCTCTAAAATGTGGAAGCAAATCAATAAACGACACTAATTCTTTGTCGGTCATGGGAGGTTGACCTTCATATACGGTCTTAGTAAAAGCTGTACCGCCACTGAGCAATATAACGACGCACACAAAAACTATTGTTTTTGCTAGTAATTTGACAATTATTTTATGCATATTAAACCGAAAAATTTTAGTAGCGCACAGCACTAAAAGTATTTAATTTTGCAACATTGTGATATGATTCAACATATCTTAATGTCCCAGTTTTACCACGCAAAACCATAGAGTGGGTTATAGCATTACTACCCTTATACCGCACTCCACCTAAGAAGGAACCCCCAGAAATTCCTGTAGCAGCAAAAAAACAGTCATCAGAGCGAACTAACTCATTAACAGTTAATATTTCGCGCATATCAACGCCTGCTTCGGCTATGGCTTCTTTTTCCACATAGGATTGCGGATCAAGGCGGGCTAGTATTTGTCCACCAAGGGCTTTAATAGCACAGGCAGCAAGAACACCCTCAGGTGTACCACCTGTACCTACCATAACATCAACTTCTGAGCGTGGGTCAACAGCCATAAGTGCGCCCGTTACGTCGCCATCGCTGTGTAATTGTATACGTGCACCAGCTTCGCGAATTTGTTGAATGAGTAGATCATGGCGTGGTTTATCAAGTACAAATACCACAAGGTCATGTAAACTTTTCCCTAGGGCTTTGGCAATATTTTCTAAGTTAACTTTAATAGGTGCATCAATATCCACCACATTTTTTGCTTCATTGGGAACAACGAGTTTTTGCATGTAAAAACTTGGTCCAGGATTAAACATAGTTCCTGCTGGAGCAACACCAACGACAGATATAGCATTGGGGCGACCAAAGGCAAGTAGGCGAGTGCCCTCTACAGGGTCCACAGCTACGTCAATAACCGGACCAGTACCTGAGCCTACTTTCTCACCATTATAGAGCATGGGGGCTTCGTCTTTTTCGCCTTCACCTATTATAACAGTGCCTTGTACATTCAAGGAGTTAAACGTTATACGCATGGCATCAACGGCAGCCTTATCTCCGGATTCTTTATCTCCACGTCCAAGCCAACGCGCAGACGCTAAAGCCGCAGCTTCAGTTATACGAACAAAGTCAAGTGCTAAATTCCTTTCAGGGGTTTCTACTGCCATGATGCCCTCCCAGTTTGCTTGGTGCAATTCATTTATAGTTTAAGATGTTGCCATGTTGCTTTGCCAAAGTAATAAAGCTACAGGCAATAATGAGATTCATATTATGCCTCAAACACAAAAAAAGCAAAAGTTATTTTTTACTTAATTATCAACGAATTAAACTATCAACATCCTGTAAGCAAACATTATAAGCAAGAATATTTTATTATATCAGCAAGTTTTTTAAGATTAAACAACGCTGAGAATAGCCTTGCTTTAATAAATTTAAATTCTAACTTGCTTGAACCGGACCCTCAATGCAAGCAAAAGCATCGTGATTGTGTATTGATTCATGACTTTGAACTTCAACCTTAAACCACGCCACTTGGTCATGAGTAGATAAAAGCATGGCAGCAGCGCGCACCACATCTTCTACAAAGGCTGGATGAGCAAATGCATCTTCAGTGACAAATTTTTCATCCTCACGTTTTAACAAACTATACACCGCTGAAGATCCGGCTTTTTCCGCCATATCCACCATTTCTTCAATCCACAAAAAACCTTTCATGCGTACGGCCATACGCACCATAGTTCGCTGGCTATGTGCTCCCTCGCTACTGATGGCTTTAGAGCAAGGACAAACCGTCATCACCGGCACTTCCACTTCCAACATAAAATTTGGTCCATCACATTCCATATCCCCAGTAAGTTTACATTGATAGCTCACAAAACCAGAAGCCTTGGTAGCAGGGGCGTATTTACGTATAAAATATGGGAATTTAAATATAATATGTGCACGTTTTGCCTTTAGACGTTTTTTTACATCTTCAAGTAGCCCTTTCATGGATTGATAGCTAAGTTCTTCTTCAAAATCCTCTAGTGCTTCCACAAAGCGGCTCATATGCGTACCTTTAAAAGCAGATGGCAAATCAACACTCACATCAACAAAGGCTACTGTGTGCTGCCTTCCTTGGGCGCGATCGCGAACTACAATGGGAAGTTGTAAGTTTTGCACCCCTACCTTATCAATCCCAAGAGGCACAAGGGCTGGCCTATTTTGTACATCTTCCATTAACTTAAATCCTGTCCAGTTGTGGTTATAGAAAATGCTCCATGCTTAACCCCACGAGTGGAGAGTAATTTATGAGCAAGGTTGCGCACACGTTCAACTTCTGACTTGAGCACCAAGACTTCAAGACAATTATGATGATCAAGGTGCACATGTAAGGTGGCAATTATACAATCATGATCATCATGCTGTATGGCCATAAGCCTTTTTGATATATCGCTTTGATGATGGTCATACACTAAGGTTAAGGTGCCAGCACCTTGAGCTTGGTCCTTAGTCCAATCATCTTCTACTAAAGCTTTGCGTATGAGGTCACGTATGGCTTCAGATCGATTGACATAGCCATTGCGCTGGCATAAATCATCAAATGAACCAAGGAGCTTTTGATCGAGAGAAACTCCAAAGCGTGTAGTTTTATTCATTTGTTACCTACCTGCATATTTCCCAAACCTGCACCGTAACTGGTATAGGCTGGGCATAAATGGGATCTATTTTAGCTATATATACTTTTTTGGCTTGCCATTTGCGTCTAATGAGTTCTGCGCTAAAATGCTCATATACAGTGCGACAGGGTTCAGCAATCCAAGCGCGACCATGCTTAGCTAAGGCAAAATCTAAAAAATCCATCAAATTGTACGCAAACTTGCGTTCATACATTATATCTGCACCCCAAAGGTATTCAATACTATGTTTTTTTATGGCTGGCCTTCTCCAATCCATACCAAACCACAATGGCCCGCCACTATTTTCAGAAAAATGTTGCGCATTGCTAAAAGTATTTTGCTTAGCATAGTATAAAGCTTCAACTTCATAATCAAAAGCCAAAACCCTTGCTCCAAACATGTGCCCAACTAAAGCTGTAAGCCCAAGACCACAACCTACATCAAGACAAATATTTTGTTTAATGACACCTTGTTGTAATTCTAACCATTGCGCTAAAGCAATACTTGAAGGCCATAATTCAGTCCAGTATGGCAGGCGCTCATCATCTAAGTCCAAACCATCAAAACCCTTTGTGTTTGCTTGTTCAGTCATGCAATCCCACAACTCCTCAAGGCTGGCTGCACGGTGTAACACAAAGGACTTATTACATACTTCTACTGAAACAATAGGTTTATAGCACTCAGTTGACATATATCATTCTCTAATAACATATTTATACACTCGATTAACAAAGCTTTTTACACAAGATATTATGCAATCTTACTCTTGTTTCTCAAAAGAGCAAAAAAATATAAAATTTGTGCAAAGTCTTAATTGTGGATTGTAACTTGACTTTAGACTAAGAGCAAGAGTCAAACTATGGGCATGACCAGTTAATCTAAGGCAACTTGAGGCATGAGCTCATTACCTAATACTTACTTTGCAAGCTTGTGTTTTATGGTATATTCTGTTACTTGTGGCAAAGAAATTGCTGAGGTAAGTATGGATTTTAATTATTTTGATATTATCGTCATAGCCATTGTTGTTATTTTTTCTATCAGGGGTCTTTTGCGTGGTTTTATTAAGGAAATTATTTCACTTGCAGGTATTTTAATTAGCATTTGGGCTGCTTTTACATATTATCCTATTCTTGTACCATATTTGGACTTTTTACAAAGTCCTGCATGGCGCAATATTTGCGCATATATTATAATTTTTGTCATAGGTATTTTAGTTGCCCATGCTGTGATAACCATTTTGCAACGCTTGATTTCTTTAGCGTTTTTATCGTGGGCCGATAAGTTATTAGGTTTTTGTTTTGGGCTTTTAAAGGGTTTACTTATTTGTGCTATTGTAGCCACTGTTATTCGTATATTTTTTAATAATATTATCCCATTAGACCAATCTCTCACCATACCATATCTAAATATGCTCATGGAGTATGTACAAAGTCACATTCCATCCGATGCATTTAACAATTAATTTAAGGAATAGAATGAACAACTCTGCACTTGAACAACTACAAACTGTTATTGAAAAACTTATTGGGCCAGACGGCTGCCCCTGGGATAAAGAACAAACCCCTGAATCGTTGGCTGATTATGTTATTGAAGAAGTCTTTGAACTTGTAGATGCCATTCGCTCTGGTAATACCAATGACATATGTGAAGAGCTTGGCGATGTGCTTTGTTTAATTTTATTTATTGCTAAGCTTTATGAAAATAAATCAGCATTTTCACTAGATACGGCCCTAAACTATAGTTCAGAAAAAATGATTCGTCGTCACCCTCATGTCTTTGCAGGAGTTACCTTTGCAAATATTGATGAGCAACTCAAAGAGTGGGAAAAAATTAAACGTAGTGAGAAGAAAGATAAAGATTCTATTCAAGGCATTTACGATTCATTACCACGAGCTTTACCGCCTTTAATAAAAGCATATCGCATTCACTCCAAGGCTGCACGCATAAACTTTACTTGGCCAGAAGACCAAGAGGTAGAACAACAAGCCGAAGCCGAATGGCTAGAATGGCTTGATGTATCGCAAGGTCAAGATAAAGACGCACAAATGCATGAACTTGGTGATATGCTATTTACCCTTGTGGAACTTGGGCGACGTAAAGGCATTAAAGCAAGTGAAGCCCTTGATTACACAAATTTACGTTTTTTAGAGCGTTTTGAAAAAATGGAAGCCTTGGCCCGTGAACGTGGGCTTGACTTTGTATCCCTATCACTTGATGACAAAGACGCTCTTTGGAATGAAGTGAAGGCCGCACAAGCAAAAAAAGACTAAATTTCTATTGCTTAAGTGGAGGAATATATGTCCAACCAAGAAAATAATAATGACCCTAAAAATCATGAAAATGATGTAAATCACAACCCTAAAGACCAAACATCTGGACAGGATTTAGAACAGCAAGATCAAAATGCTAAGCAACAATCTAAAGCAGACTCTACCCAAGATGCAGGAACAGAAACAAGTAAAGGTCTTAGAAAACCGCGTGGAATAGGTTTTTTAGGTAGGCGTGGCACCGCCCCCATTCGCACCGGAGCAGATACTAAAGATGACCCCAAGGATGCTCATGAGGATAAAAATAGTAAAAATCATGAAAAAAAACCTGATTCAACTAAGCAAGCTTTGCCAATTCCATTAGGTCCAGCCGACAAAGTTTTCACTCATTTAAGCAACTACCCTTTTGTTACATGGCTATTTTTAGTTTTGCTTCTAGCCATACACTGTACAAGCTCCATTTGGTTGCCTTCAGTATTTTTTACCCAAGAATTACATGTTTTAGAAGTCTATAATGACATGCAAGGCATGGCCCAATGGCTCATCCCTCCAGCCACAGAACATATAAAAACCACTTTTCCGGCCTTTTATTGGTTCATGGCCTTGGTGGACTTGATACCATTAAGCGATACTATTTTCTTGCCGCTTGTAGCAAGCTTAACTGCTCTTATGACTTTAACTGGCGTTTACCTGCTTGCTCTTTATGGCGGACTTGGTAAGCGTGTAAGCCTAGCATCGGCCCTGCTTATGCTTGCAACACCAAGCTTTGCAAGTCTTAGTCATATGCTTAGCCCTGAATTATTTAGCGCAGGCCTTATGGCATTATCTCTTGCTCTACTTTGTAGAGGGTGGATGAGTAAATCTGCACCAATTAGCTTCATTTTAGGGTTTTTATTTCTAGCTCTAGCCACCATGAATGCTGGCTTTTTGCCCCTATGGACTGTGCTCATTAGTAGTATTTTATTTATTTTTTGGCGTGGAACCTTTGGACGAGCTAATCAACTTGACTCTGTTATTGGCTTTGGGGTTTTAGTACTTATCTTTGCAGCTTGGCTTGTATTCATTATTATTGGTGGTGGCACACAAGCCAATACACTTAGTCAGCTTATGGTACATATGATTTCACCCTTTATGCCACCGTACTGGCCTTTTGAGGCTGGTTGGTATGAGGGTTTATTATTACTAGCACTTGGGCTTGTACCTTGGATTTTATTGCCTATTTTTGCATCTTGGTTGCAAGTATTAAAAAATTCATTCTCCAACCTTAAAGCTGCACGCAAAGAAAATGCTGGTGTGGCGTGGCTCTATATTACCTTAGTCATAGGCAGTGTATTTTTGGTACGCGGCGCAGATACCTTATCAGCCATTATTCTATACCCAGTTTTGATAGTACTACTTGCCAAGGTACTTTGTAACCTATCAAGTACAGGTAGTAATATATTCTTTGCATTGGTAGCTGTTTTGGCACTTTTAACAGGATTTGTAAGTATTGGGCTTAGTATTCCAGTTACAGCATCCTTTATCTTAGGACATGTTCCAGCCTCATTGGCAAAAATATTGCCTGCCATTGAAGGCTTAGATATTATTGGTGGAATTTTGCTAATCACTGGTATTGTCATACTAAAGTTTACAAAACGTGCTGCCCCTTGTGGCGCGCTTTTGGTATTTAGCTTATTTATGTTACTCTTAGTTCAACCATTTACTATGTTCCTTGCTCCTTCACTTGCTGGCAATGGTGCAAATTATCACGCCCTTGGTGCTGGTATGGGTGTCTTACCATATGGCCTTGGCGCACCAGCACCTGTAATTATACCAGTTGAAAAAGTAGAAGAACCAATTACCCCTGCACCAGAGGTGGACCAAGACCTTCCAGCACCTGCCATACCACTTAGCACTGAACCCAATCCTTCTTCTGTCCCCACATTACCAGAAGTAGTCAGCCCTGCTCCTGATGTAGTAGAAACTACACCAGAAGCAACACCCAGCGAACCAGAAACGCCCAGTATACAAGAAACAGCACCAACCCCAGCACCATTGGAAGGTAGTTCACCCCAAGAATTACCTGCTGCAGATACCAATGGTGAATTATAGGTACATAATAAAATTACTTTGATATTAAAGTATTTAACGTAGACAGAACATATTTAGGAAAACAATGTATTGCTTATCCCTAACTCGTCATAAGTGGGCAACTATAAGTGCCCTCACAAGTATCATATTGACATTAATATTATTTTCACTGGTTTATTTTAACTTAGACCGAGGATTTAATTTTAGTGATGAAGGAATGTATCTTTACTCCATTGCCCACCCTAGCTGGCCTTGGTCGTTGCTTTCTGATTTTGGTTCATTTTTGAACCCCATATATACGGCTTTGGGAAAAGATTTATATATCTTTAGGGTATGGACATTCTTAGTTTTAATTATTTCCTCAAAGCTACTGATTGTAAGTTTTTTGCTACTTTGTAAAAGACATATGCGTTTATCATTTAAGCTTTGGTGTGCTCTTTCCTTTGCTTTGTGGAGTTGTACTCTTGGGTATTATACCTACTGGCTACCTACAGCTAGCTACAATACCTTAGCTATTGTGGGAATTTTTGGCATATTGACCATGCTTAATTTTTACACTTTATTGTGTCGCCCCTATAGTAAGGGGCATATACTATACCAACATAATTTACGCCACATTGGCATTGTCAGTGTATTATTTTTCTTGGCATTATTTGGAGTATTAGCCTTTATTGGCAAAACAACAACCGGTGCTGGCATGGGTATATTAGCAGCCATTTGGATTTTTTTTGACACCGGTATCTACCCAAGACCAAAACGTATACAACATATAGCTTTAGCTGGCGCAGTATCACTTATTATTTTATTTATTTATCTTTTTACAATGTCCGATGGCATAGAAACCATAAGAAAAATTATCCTTTGCGCTGAGCTATTAGATAATAGCTATGGGCTTGATAAAACCCTAGCTTTTTATGCCCAATATCTCTTCCCAACATCATATGTTTTAGTATTAGTGACTTGGCCTTTATGGGGTATAGCTTTATGGGCCACACATACAGAAAAATACCCTTGGGCCATAGGGCTTGCCATACTTGCCGTTTTGATAGCCTTAGTGACAGCATATATTTGGATTGGCAGCTATATCTCAGCTTTAATGCTTGTTCCTCTTACGATAATGCTACTAATAGGCTCGTATTTATGGAAAAAATCTTTTAAACATTTACGTTTAGGTTTACGTTTATCCTTAGTATTTCTTTTTTCTGGGCTTATCTACCATGCCGGCACCAATACCCCACTTGAATACAAAATGTCCGAGGCCCTTGTTTTACCGGCTCTTGGCTTAGTTAGCCTTTGTGTGGGGATGCGCCCTAAACACTACAAAACCATAATCCCAGCATTGGCAATCATTCTATGTTTTTCAACCTTAGGAGCTTTGCTCTACTCCATATTTGAGCCCACGCGTCATAATGGTAAAGCCCTATGGGAGCTCACAGAGCCAGTTGTGTTGCAAGAAAATACTCGGCCCATCTTTGTACATCCAGAGCGCAAGCTCTTTATGCAGTGGCTACGTGATACAGCCTATGCCAACGGCTGGGAGGCAGGCACACCAGTTATCAATACTTCTTATTATAGTTCCGGTAGTTTATTTTTATTAGATGGCTATAAAATGGAGGGAGCTTGGCAAATTCAAGAGCGTTATACACCCAAGGAAAATTATCCCATAATCTTTTCCTTAGCACCCAAAGAATCTTTACAAAAAGCTTGGATTATTAAGCCACATAAGCATAAACCACGATATATGAATACGTCGATACTACAAGAATTGGGCTTGCCCTTTCCAGAGGGATATGAAATGCTAAGCATCTCACCGCCGGAAAGTTTAGAAGGTGTATGGCCGGCTGAACAATATGAAATTTGGAAACCTAAACAATAATAATCATAATATAAATAAGGAGCTAAAATGAGCAAAGCAAGTATAATTATTCCAGTATATAATGAAGAAGACAATGTTGATATACTCATTGATGATATAAGCAAGGCCTTGGATGGCAGAGTTGATTATGAAGTTATTTGTGTGGATGACGGAAGCACCGATAAATCTTTTGAAAAGCTAGAGGCAAAAGCCAAGGATAATTATCGCTTAAAGGTCATTGCTCTGGCCAGAAACACTGGGCAAACTGCCGCAACCCAAACCGGAGTTGACCACGCAACAGGTGATATTCTGGTCTTTATGGATGCAGATTTGCAAAATGATCCAGCAGATATACCGCTATTACTTGAAAAATTAGAACAAGGTTATGATGTTGTTTCGGGCTGGCGCAAAAATAGACAGGATAATACGGTCAAGCGCGTGCTTCCAAGCCGCATCGCCAACTGGATTATATCCAAGGTTTCGTCAGTTTCATTGCACGATTTTGGTTGTACCTTAAAAGCCTATAAGCGTGATGTTCTAAAAGGTGTGCGCCTTTATGGTGAAATGCATCGTTTCATCCCCATCTATGCGGCATGGTATGGTGCAAAAGTGGCAGAAGTGGAGGTAAATCACCGTTCTAGAAAGTTTGGTGAGTCTAAATATGGCCTTGAGCGCGTATTTAAGGTGATGCTTGATATCTTGGTCATCAAATTTTTAGACCGCTATTTAACCAAACCCATATATGTCTTTGGTGGTTTTGGGATTTTCTCCTTCATACTATCAGCTTTCACTGCTCTTTGGGCTATTATATTAAAGTTTTGCGGAGTTAGCTTTGTGGAAACACCATTACCATTGCTTACTAGTATGACGTTTTTAATTGGAGTGGTTTGTATACTTATGGGGCTACTTGCTGAAGTTATTTCAAGAACCTACTTTGAGTCACAAGGTAAATACTCCTATGTGGTTAAGCATACAGTTAATATTGACTCAAAGACTAATGGCGACTCTTAGTCTTAAATAACTATTCTAATTATTTGACTAAATCACTTTAGGAAAACCCATGTGTGGAATTGCAGGATTTTTGGGTGCAAATGACCCAAGTAGCCTTGGACAAATGGTGGACTCACTTCACCACCGAGGACCAGACGGCAATGGAAGATTTATATCTACAGAAAGTTATGATGGAAAATATGCCCATCTTGGGCATGCACGCCTTGCCATTGTGGATGTTGCAGGTGGCCACCAACCCCTAATAGATGATGAAAGCAATACTGTCATAGTATATAATGGTGAAATATATAACCATTTAGAAATCAGAAAACAATTAGTTGCCCTTGGTCATACTTTTAAGACCAGTCACTCTGATACAGAGACTGTCTTGCGTGCCTTTATTGAATGGGGTCCAGATTGTTTTGCCATGTTCAATGGTATGTTTGCTCTAGCCATCTATGACAATAAAACTAGAAGCATGTATCTTGCCAGGGATAGGTTTGGTGAAAAACCATTATTTTATATAAGAAATCAACATGGCTTTGCTTTTGCTAGTGAGTTACAAGCTCTATTTAAATGGAAATGTTTTGACGCATCATACAATATGGCTAATATCCAGAGGTTTTTTGCTTGGGGATATATGCCTGCAGAGCGCACCATTTATAATAATTGCTATTGCTTAGAAGCTGGGTCATGGTTACGTTTAGACTTATCCACAGCAGAAATAAGCATAAAAAATTATTGGTCATTTTCCATTGAGACTGACCATTCTCTCACTCTTGAAAAAGAAGCTGCACTTATTGAGGAGTTGCGCGAACTCTTGGTGCAAGCCGTTCAGCGTAGACTTTTAAGCGATGTACCCTTGGGTTTATTTTTATCTGGCGGTATAGATTCTGGTACAATTCTAGCTGCAGCAAGCAAAATTTTACCAGCCAAACAGGTAAAAGCCTTTACCATTGGCTTTAATGAGCCAAGTTTTGATGAATCGCAAAAAGCAACTATAATGGCAGAAGCTTTTGGTGTTAGCCATAAGTTAGAAATGCTTACTCTTGATAGCATGCGTCAAAATATTATGACTGTCTTACAGCGCATGAGTGAACCCTTGGGTGATGCTTCTCTCATCCCTACCCACTCACTATGTGCTTTTGCCCGTAAACATGTAACTGTTGCTCTGTCTGGCGATGGTGGCGATGAACTATTTGCCGGATATGATCCATTTTTAGCCCTTAAACCTGCGTCCATATATGATAAGTGTATGCCAGCTATGGCACATAGTTTGCTCTTAAAAATGGTTAATAAGTTACCAAATTCCGACAAGAATATGAGCCTTGATTTTAAGCTAAAGCGTAGCTTAAAAGGTATGAGCTATGACCCATCACATCGCGTTGCTGTATGGATGAGCCCGCTATCACCTTCAGAAATTCAAGATGCTTTTTTAACTCCATTAAGTGCTGAGGACTTATACGAAGATGCTATTACGCTTTGGGATAAAAATTCTCACTTAGATATAACAGATCAAGCTTTACTTTTTTTCACTAAATTTTACCTAACCAATGACATCTTAGTCAAAGTAGATCGAGCTGCCATGATGGTCTCGCTAGAAAGTAGAGCTGTGTTCCTTGATAATGACTTAGTAGATTTTTGCTCTAAATTGCCACATCATTTTAAGCTACGCGGTACTACCAGAAAATATCTGCTAAAAAAAGCATTGCAAGGTTGGTTACCAGAAAATATCTTGAACATGCCCAAAAAAGGTTTTGGTATTCCGCTTAACGGTTGGTTGCGTGAACTAAATCACCCCATTGAGTCCCCACCTCAAATGAAGGACCATTGCCTGCAAAAAATGCAAACTGAGCACAATGCGCGCAGTGGGGACCATAGGCTTTTGCTTTGGGCAGCTCTTGCATTTGAGGGTATGAAAAAGGCACAATATGCCTAAGCCTTTAGCAACAAATACCCATGACACATGGCAAGAAAAAATTGTGAGTTTGGTTCGTTCACGCATTGGAGAATGGGCCAGATTTTTACTTATTGGGGGATGGTCCACCATACTTGATTGTGCAGTGTTGGCAATGCTTACGGCTTGGGCGAACTGGAGTCCAACCCCAGCCTATATTGCAGGTTTTACTACATCCATAGTCACTCGTTATTTTATTGATCGTTTTTATACCTTTAGACATGCAAAAATGTTTGCAAAGGTTGTTTGGCGAGAATTTTTTCAATATATTTTTTCTTGCTGCTTTGCCATGACCATAGGTACTATTATCTTCTATGCCTGCATATACCTAGGATTTTCTGTAGCTATATCAAAAATTATTAGTATACCACCTGTAACCATTGCAGGATATTTACTATTTAGATTTGTTGTTTTTAAGGCTAAATCACAAGATTAAGACTTTTGCACAATTTATTTAGCAAAACTCTCAAATTGTACATTTGCACATTATTGCTTTTTAGCATATAGTGATTATCTATTGAAATAGCAAGCCATTGGGCTTAGTAAGGAGAATATATGACGTTAAAGACTGTGATTACAATTGTTTTCTTTGTGGGTTCTTTATTGGTTGTTTCAGCCCTTGATGCAGATGCTGCGCGCCGCTTTGGTGGTGGCAAGTCATTTGGTAGCAAGCCAAGCATGCAACGCTCAACCACTGCACCCAAACAACAAAACCCTGCTGTTACCCAAGGTGCACCCACTGCGGCAGCTCAAGCCACAAAACCTGGTTTATTAGGTGGTATGGGCGGTATGTTTGGTGGTTTGCTTGCAGGTACACTACTTGGCTCACTATTATTTGGTGGTCCTTTTAGTGGTGGTGGCATTATGGATTTATTGCTTATTGCCATCGTGCTTTATTTTGCCTTCAAACTTTTTGCGCGTTTTCGTGGAGGGCAAAGAGCTACAGCAAGCCAAGGGGCTGGTGCTGCTAGTATGGGGGCTGGTACGTCAGGCCCTATGCAATATCAAAGTCAAGATGCAGATCAAAATCATCACGCTTGGGGCAATCTTAAACAAGGTGAAGCTGTATTTAATCAACCAGCTGGACCAACAGTACCAGAAGGGTTTGATATTGAAGAATTCCTAAAGGGTGCAAAACTTGCATTTAATCGTTTGCACGACTCTTGGGATAAGCGTGATATAGACGATATTGCCATATTTACTAGCGAATCTGTGCTAGCTGAAGTAAAAGAACAAATGAAAGAAGATCCAGAGCCAAGCAAGACTGAAATACTACTTTGCGAAGCTCAACTTATTAGCGTTAAAGAAGACAATGATGTTCAAAGAGCCGAGGTCTTTTTTAATGTACTTCTGCGCGAAGCTCCAGACACTAACACCATGCCAACGCGTGAAATATGGCACTTTATGCGCCCCATTAGTGGTGGAAGTTGGAAACTTGATGGTATCCAACAAACTGAAGCTTAATTTATATTTACTTTTTTATCACGTTCAAATAGTCGCTTCTACAATTTAGGGGCGACTATTTTTTATAGGGGTAGTAATTATGGATGAAAACATGCAAGCTTACTATGACTATACTGTGTCGCCTTTAGGCCAAGTATTCTATAAAACAGTTTGGAGACAACTTGAGCATATCAAGGGCAAAAAAGTTTTAGATTTTGGAAGTGGTTTTGGATTTACAGCTGATTGCCTAGCAAAAAATAATGACGTTACCGCCATAGAAACTGAACAAATTATGCTTGATGCCGCCATAAAGCCTAGTCAATTCAAGCAAATTCATGGTGATCTTAACACAGTGAAAACTTTCCCCAATGGCAGTTTTGATGTGATTATTTGCCATTTAGTTTTTGAATTTGTTGATAATGCTGAAGAAATTTTGCAAGAGCTTATGCGCGTCCTAAAAAATAATGGTACACTTTCCATTATACGCCACAATAGAGCTGGGCGTATTATCCAAGCCACTGTACAAGACTGTGATTTAACACAAGCCCATAAACTCTTAAATGGTGGATATTCATTTTCTAGTGCATTTGGGAATATAAAATATTATGAAGACAATGACTTATTAAATTGGGCTAATCAAAGTCTTAGTATTGATGCTGTATATGGTGTGCGCGCATTGGCCAGTTTACACGATGCCAAAACTCAAAGCCAAATAAATTGGATTGATGACATGACTGCTTTAGAATGGGAATTACTAAAAAACCCACACTTTATTGATATTGCTTATTTTAAGCATTTATTTTTAAAATTAAAGAGCTGAAAAAGCTACAAAAATAACTTTTTCAGCCTTAATTTATTATAACTTAAGCCAATTTCATGTTCTTAAAATCTTGCATTTGTTGGGTAATTGCACGCTCAACCGGCAAGCGTTCACAACTTGATGCACCATAAAAACCATGTACACCTGGCATTTGCTTTAATGCTTCGGCAACATTGGCTGGCTCATCAAATGGACCACCGTGACAAAGAATAATAATATCCTTACGCACAGAACGCCCAGCTTCGGCTAAAGCCATAACTCTATCAATGGCCTCAGCAAGACCTAAAGCCTTACCAGCACCAATGGAACCACCAGTGGTTAAGCCCATATGTGGCACCAAAATATCCGCACCAGCTTTGGCCATGGCAATGGCTTCATCTTCGTTAAATACATATGGTGTAGTTAAAAGGTCAAGTCTATTAGCTTCAGCAATCATTTCCACTTCTTTATCATAACCAAGACCAGTAACTTCACAATTTTCGCGCATAGTACCATCAAAAAGACCAATGGTTGGGAAATTTTGTACCCCAGAAAAACCTATGGCTTTAACATCTTTTAAGAATAATGGAATGGAACGGAAAGGGTCAGTACCATTAACCCCTGCTAAAACAGGTGTGTGTTGAACTACAGGCAATATTTCTCTTGCCATATCCATAACAATTTGGTTTGCATCACCATAGGCAAAAAGACCTGTAATAGCTACGCGCCCTGCCATGCGGTAACGACCCGAATTATAAATAATAATTAAGTCACTGCCGCCTTTTTCTTCAAATTTTGCAGAAATACCAGTACCAGCACCACTACCTATAATTGGTATTTTGGCGGCAACTTGTTTATTTAGTTTTTCTAAAATTTTTCCTCTTGGGATGGCCATACTATTCTCCTTTCATCAACTATTTCAAAGGTAAAAAGATAATATAATGCAATGGACTTAATGAATTCCTAAAAGTTTGGTGCGTGTGTCATCATCCCCTTTAAAAGCTTCTGCTTCTCCGGTATAGACAGTTTCACCACTTACCAAGATAGTAACCCATTCTGCCAATGCGTCAGCAACACGAATATTTTGCTCTACAAGCAATATATGTATGCCACTTTTCGCCAAATCCTTACAAACTGCAATGATACGCTCCACAGCCACTGGAGATAGTCCTTCGGTAGGCTCATCTAAAAGCAATAGACGTGGATTAAGTACAAGAGCACGACCAATGGCTAACATTTGTTGCTCGCCACCAGAAAGCAATGTACCAGAAATATTTTTACGCCTAGCCACTTCTGGAAACATGTCATACACACGCTCAATGTTCCAAGCATTGGGTATATTTTTCTCACGCAAAGTAAGGCGCAAGTGTTCATCAACACTTAAAGAAGGAAAAAGCCTTCGCCCTTGGGGTACGTATCCTATGCCAAGTTTTGCAATTTCGTGGGGTTTTTTCCCCGCTATTTCTTGATTATCATATAAAATACTGCCCTTTTGGGGTGGGGTTAAGCCCATGATTGCTCGCATAAGTGTAGTTTTACCCATGCCATTACGCCCAAGCACTGCCGTGCAAGTATGCTTCATTTCAAGCTGGCAATTATGCAAAACGTGGCTTGTACCATAAAATACGTCTAAATCTTTAACTTGAAGCATAATTTATCCCGTAAATATTTTACTCATAAAGTGTACCTAAATACACTTGTTGTACTCGCTCATTATTGCGAATTTCATGGGGTGTTCCCTCTGCACATACAGCACCTTGATTTAATACGGTAATCTGATCAGAAAAATCTAAAACTACATCCATATCATGCTCAATAAGTAATATGGTCATATCTTTAGGAAGTTCAGCCAATAAACGACGTACAACCACACGCTCACTTGGTGAAAGTCCGGCTGCTGGTTCATCAAGCAAGATGAGTTTTGGGCGCATCGCTAAAGTCATGCCAAGTTCAAGCTGGCGTTGCTGACCATGTGATAAGTCACGTACAGGTTCAGCAAGCACATCACTTAAACCCACATCCTCAGCAATTTTTTCTGCCCATTCTTTTTTTTCTGTAGCTTTCCACCATGCTGTTAACATACCGGAAAACATAGATTCAGCACCAGATGCTGCTAAAACAATATTTTCTTGTACGCTTAATTCCCAAAAAAGGCGTGAAATTTGATATGACCTGCCCATACCAAGCAAAGCTCGCTCACGTACTGAAGTCTTGGTTATGTCCTTTCCAAAAAAATGTACCGTACCGGAACTTATTTCATATCTACCAGTAATACAATTAAACAAGCTGGTTTTTCCAGCACCGTTTGGGCCAACTAGGGAGCGTCTTTCTCCAATCGGAACAGATAAATGTGCACCGTTAACAGCATACACACCACCAAAATTTTTATATACATTTTCCACAAATAATGCAGGCGGTGGGTCTTGCTGATTGGCAACTGTAACAGATGTGGAATAATCTTGACTCATAGATGTTCCTTTTGGCGTCAACTTATTAAACGAAAGCTCTATACAATTATTTTTAGATATAAATTTATAATTAAAAAATCTAAATTTTACTTCTAAAACAAATCCAAAAGTTCAGAGAAATATATATAAAAAAAATAAATGAGTTAATTTAAAAAAATCTATCTCTATTATGGTTTTCGGATTATGTTAAACTTTGTCAATACTCTCAAGGGAGGGGCAAACCCCCTCCCTATTAATTTTTAAAACTATGCACCTATTTCATAGGCATATAGTTATATGGATTTACATCTTCCAACATAGCCTTTGGCATTTTATCTCTTGTATCCGGAGGATAATTGCGATCATCCTTAGGCTGAGCCATGTATAACTTTGGATCATATGGGCCAAATTGGTTTACACCTTCCACTTTCAAGAAGGCTGCATTCCACATACCACCAGCAGGATTATTTTGCACTTCACGAATATATATATTGTGTACTGCATTGGCATAATCATCTAACTTTACTGGTCCGCGTGGGGCTTCTGGCATATCAGTCATGCGCATTTGCTTAATAAATGCAGCACGATCGTTCACATCACCCTTCATGGCAGCGGCAGCTTTTAAGATAAACTTAATTGACATATATGCTTGCTCAGCAGCTGCTGCAGGATTACGATTCCAGCGTTTTTTATATGCTTCACGAAAAGCCACTGCTTCTTTAGTGGATAAATTGTCAGCATTTTGCATACCAGAATAGCAACCTTTATTGGCGATAACCGTAGGCATAGATGGTAATTCACTTTGTTCAAAAGTATTGGACTGACCAATTAAGGGAACTCGATCAAGCATACCAAATTCTACATATTGCTTCACAAAAGAAACTGCATCTGACCCTGCACCATTATATAATACAGCGTCATAGCCTTCGGTGGGGATTTGAGCAATGATGGATGAAAAATCATCAGTACCTGTTGGATGCCATACTGTTTTTACTTCTTCACCGCCACCACGGAAAAATCCGCGTTTAAAGCCACCAGCTTGGTTATAAGGATAGGAGTAATCTTCACCAATCATGTAGATTTTTTTCATACCCTTATGCTTGGCAAGCCAGTAACCAAAAGGATCCATGGGCTGAGCACCAGTCCAAGTAGGACGAATGCTATTGGGTATGGCATTGCGCATGGTAATATCTTCTGGAGCAGAATAAATATACACAACAGGCACACCAGTTTTAGAAGCCCAGTCATGCACAGATAAACCAGTAGAACCAGAAACAAGTCCTGTAATTACATGCACATCATCTTGCTCATGTAGTTTTTTGGCCTTGGTAACGGACATTTCATTGTCTAGTCTGTTGTCTTCAACAATAAACTTTACTGGCACATCACCAACTTTGTAGTTCGCTTCTTCTAGGGCTAGAATTGCGCCTTCAGTCATCATTTTACCAAAACCAGCAAAAGTACCAGTGGTTGGTCCAATAAAGCCAATACGAATTTCATTGGCTGCTGCCCATGCTGTAGACGTTACTAGCACGAACATGGCGGTAAGAATCAATTTTTTAAGCACTTTTTCCTCCAGTCACCATGAATATGGTGTCAAATCAGTTACAAAATTTACTTATCCTCTATCCGCTTGCGACGTGAAGGGAAGAAATCTAAAACTTTAAATAACCCCTTGTCAGCCGCAAAAAGTACAATAACTAAGAATATCACTCCAACAACAGTATTATAGCGCGGAGTCATTTGGCTTATAAATACATCCAAAAGCACCACACAGGCCGTACCAAAAAGTGGACCCCAAAAGTAATTACTACCACCTAAAATAACAATTAATAACACCCAAATAGTGCGCTCAAGACTTAATACAGAAGGTGTGGCCACTCCAGTAAAGTATACATTAAAAATACCACCGATCCCTGCCATAATTGAGGCAATTAAAAAGGCGGTAAGCCTCAAAGTAAAAACGGAATATCCAAGGGCTGCCATGCGCTCTGCACTCTCTTTAACCCCACGCAGAGCAAGCCCAAAGGGAGAATCCACCATAAAGCGCAATAGTCCAATACAAGCAATAAAAAAGGCCAACAAGGTATAATAAAAAACTTGCGGGTCTAATAAAATTTCTGGTGCGCGTATGCCTTGAATTCCGTTAAATCCACCAAATACTGAAATCCATTGATGAGCCAATGCCCAACAAAGCTGACTACCAGCAAGGGTAATCATGAGAAATGAAATATCAAAAGTGCGTAAGGCCACAAGACCAAACACTAAGGCTGATGCAAGGGCAACTATGAGGCCCATGATGGGTGGCCAAGGAAAAGCCCAGCCCATTTTTACCCCAAAAATTCCCACCATATAGCCTGCAAGACCAAAAAAGGCTGTTTGTAATAAAGAAATCATGCCCACATTACGTACTAAAAATCCAAGACTAAAGGCCAAAAGGGCATAATACAAAATACGCACTAAGGTTGTAAGACCGTAAGTTGGTAAAAAAAGCGGGGCCAGCAATAAAAATACAATGCCCACGAGGATACATTTTCTTTCCATATTCATTACGCGCCCCTTTTCCCAAACAGGCCCTCAGGCTTAAATGCTAAAACAAGCACCATGGGGGCAAAGACAAAAAAGTATGAAAATTCAGGCATAAAAGCACGTCCATATGAAAGAATAAGCCCAATTAGCAAAGCTCCAAAAGCCGTACCCTTAATACTACCCTTGCCACCAATGATAATGACTACCAGTGAAAGAGTTAGAATATTAGTGTCTACGCCTGGAGCTAGAGAAAGAAACGACCCACCCAAAACCCCGGCCATGCCGGCAAGAGCTGCGGCTAATATAAATACATAAAAGAAAATCTTTTGCACATCTATACCTAAGGCTGCCACAGTTTCGCGGTCATCAACGCCAGCTCGCACAGCTGCTCCAATGCGAGTTTTATGTAAAAGCAAATAAAGTAAAATACCAATAACAATGCTCAATAAAATCAAAAAATAACGAAATCCGGGGTAAATAAAACCAAACAATTCAATACGTGGATTTAAATAAGCTGGGACATTTAGAGTTAGAGCAAAGCCACCCCAAGTGGCAAGGCTAAGATCTGCAATAATGGCCGAAAGCGAAATGGTGAGTAAGGTTTCTGTAAGGGCATTACCGCGCACCCGCTCAAGCAAGAAACGCTCAAAGATTATACCCACAACCACAATACCTAAAGTACCAGCAAGCAAGGCACTAAGCCATGATTGGGTCAAGGTATATACTGAATACCCAATGTAACCACCTAGCAAATAAAAAGCCCCATGCGACATATTCACAATATTCATCAAACCAAAGGCCAAGGTTAAACCACTGCCCAAGATGAACAAAAGTGCTGCATGAGAAATGCCATTAAGGGTTAAAATAAAATATTGCATGCCTAACCTACTCTATAAAGTTTTCTCAGAAATTTAAATTTATTAACCACGCAAAAATTCTAATAATTTTTCAGCCATAGCCACAGCAAAGGCTTCATCATTAATATGCATATCAAGTTCCACAAGCTCCACCTTGTTGGTATCAAGGTTAGCGCGAATAGCTTCATAAAGGGCTGTTCTTGCTTCTGGAAAATCAAATGGTTGCCCTGCTGCATCAATCATGGAAACTCCACGCAATGGCAAAAATATTGCACCCTTAGCACTACACATATTGGCTTTTTGTGCAATAATTTTGCCAAGTTCAGCATTTTCTTCCACGGTGGTACGCATAAGGGTTATAGTGGCATTGTGTTTATAAAATGTTCTATCTTTGAACTTTTCTGGTACTGAATGCATGGGACCAAAGTTAACCATATCCAACGCACCCACACTAACTACAAATGGTATTTTAGCTAATGGTGCAGCCTCAAGTCGTTTTGGACCAGCACTTAAAGTGCCGCCTACCAATTCATCGCACCACTCCGTGGTAGTGATATCCAAAACCCCTTTAATAAAACCAGATTCAATTAGGCTCTCCATGGTCATACCACCAATACCTGTGGCATGAAAAACAAGTGGATCATAACCAGCTGCATCCAAAATCTCAGAAGCTTTAGTAGCACACGGCGTTGTTACCCCAAACATGGTTACACCTAAGAGTGGCTTTTTATCATCAAGGGCAATCTTGGGAGCTTTGGCCATACCGGTAATGGCATGAGCAGCATTAGTAATTATTTGCTTTGAGAAGGAATTAATGCCGGCAATATCCACCACTGAATACATAAAGCATATATCTTTGCCCTGCCCGTAAGATTTAACACTTATATCAACAACAGATGTAACAATAACCTTGGGCAAACCAGTTGGTAGCATACGCATAATGGCGCAAGCAATATTAGTTCCTGCCGAGCCACCCATACCTATAATTCCTGCAATGTCATTCTCAAGATTTTTAGCAAGAGTAGCAAGACCTTCGCACATGGCCTCCACAGCCCCACCCCTATCACCCTTATCCATGAGTGATTGCAAGTTATGTCCAGCAGCTGCTGCCACTGCATCATTATCAATATCAGCTTGCAAAAAATCCTGCTTAAATATACCCCCATTTATGCATAGGGTTTCAAAACCGAGACTTTCAATAACACTTTTTAAAAAAGCAAACTCACGTCCCTTAGTATCAAAAGTTCCAACAATAGCAATTTTTTGCATAAATATTCCCCAAGCTAAAGTTAAGCCAGAAAAAAACACCATTTTCTAACATGTATTAACCTAACATCAAAATACCATACAATATACAATTTTAGAATACTGTTCTACAGATGATTTGGCAACACATTTATAAAATATTTTTTTGCCCATAAAAACATGCTATTGGAGCAAGGGTGCTTTTAAAAAGTCATTAAAGTGATTTTTCAACTTCTACTATATTTTATAAATTTATCATCTAGCCCAAGTGCTTTACATTTTTTCAAAATCTTATAGAATTAATTTTGATTTTTTTGGACCTCTTACCCGCGGATAAAATATGAATGCTAGTATTGAATATAAAACTTTTATTTGGTTATTAATTATTGTCAGCTTTGGTTTTCTTGTACTTATGTTCCCATTTTTGGGCATTATTTTTTGGTCTGTAGCCATAACCATTATTTTTTCAAAAACTCAAGATTTCTTTGTAAAAACCACTAAAAGCCCAAATATTGCGGCCTTACTTACTTTATTCATCACTATAATTATTGTGGTCATTCCCTTTCTATTTATTGCCAGTGCCTTTTTAGAGCAAGGTCTAGCTCTTTATCAAGGTTTAAATAGCGGGGATATTGATGTAAATGCTTATTTTGAAAAGATAAAACAATCATTTCCAATTGTGCAAGAGTATATGACCAAGTTTGACTTTGACCCTGCATCATTACAAGAAAAAATTACTGAAATAGTTATTTTCTTAAGTAAGTACATAGGGCAACGCGCAGTAGCCATTGGCACAGAAACTATTAATATTATAGCACAAATTGGACTTTTACTCTATATAACATTCTTCACTTTACGCGATAAAGAATATATTATTCAAATTTTGCACAAAGCCCTGCCCCTTGGAGATGAGCGAGAAGCCATTTTATTTCAAAAAATTGCCGAAGTCACCAAGGCCACCATTAATGGCAGCCTTGTTGTAGCCATAGTACAAGGCACTCTAGGTGGTCTGATTTTTTGGTTTTTAGATGTACAAGCCCCTATTCTTTGGGGTGGCGTTATGACCTTGCTTTCCTTAGTTCCCATGATTGGCGCAGGTCTTGTTTGGGTACCTGTTGCCATTTACTTTTTTGCCACCAATGATATCAAATCAGCTATCATACTATCTGTTTTTGGTGTCGCTGTCATAGGGCTTGTGGATAATGTCTTACGCCCACTCTTGGTCGGGCGCGACACTCGCTTACCAGATTACTTGGTATTACTATCAACCCTTGGTGGATTTGGCCTGCTTGGCATGAATGGCTTTATTATGGGTCCTCTTTTAGCAGTATTATTTATCACCTGCTGGGATATTTTTATTCGCGAATACAATATGGAAGAAGACAAGAACCATGGTTTTGAAGAGACTGATAATACAGTAGTTTTAGTAAAAAATGAAACCCATGTGCAGATTAATGTCACAGATAACGATAGTTAAAATGTAAAATTTAATATTTGATGTTGACAATCATTATCAATTCATCTTAGACTGTAACCACATTGCCCATAAGACTGGAGGTTGGTTATGGCTAAAAAATACAAGCAAAACAAGAAAAATAATACTATTCTTAATGTTAACAAAAGTTTAGTCCATGACAATAGTCAGTGTGACAAGTGTCATGCTAACTGCCCCTGCGCTCAGTGTCCTAAGCGTGTGCTCATTGTTGGTGGTATTGAGCGTATGGAGCCTTTATATCGTCAGCTTATTGAAGACCACGGCCACATATTTGAGTATCATGCGGGCCATCTACGCAAGGGTGGTAATAAACTAGAAAACTGTGTGCAACGTGCGGATATGATTTTATGCCCTGTTAATTGTAACAGCCATTCCGCGTGCTTACAGGTTAAGCAATTATGCAAAAAGCATAATAAGAGTTTGCAAATTATGAAAAACTTTAGCCTAAGTGCCATTGGGCGTACCATAGGCGAGCATGCTGTACAATAGTATTACTCTATTAAATTTACCATAAAAGTCTTAAAAACTTTATCAATACGTACTGTACCTGCAGCGGCATTGCGCATGGGCTTTACATGGCGTACCTCTGCTAAGATAATTTGCGCGCTGGGGCTATCTTTTTGCCAGCTCTTGATAGCTGCAAGTTTTGCAGCTTCATGCAAGGTAGCTTCAGGCACATCTTGTCCGCTAAAATGACGCTTAATGATACAATGTGCTCCTGGGCCTCCTTCCACATGCATCCATAAATCATGTCCAGAAGCCATGCGTAATGCCGCCCAATTTCCCTTAGCGTCCTTACCTCGCAAAATAATAAAACCATCTTCACTATTAAAAGATTCAACACCTTTAGGAAGGCTAATATGGCGTATGGATTTGTTATTATCCTTAATATTTAGCTCCATGCCACTGGCAAGTACATCACCTGTAGCACTTTTTAACTGCTCTAATTGTTCTTGCAACTTAGCACGTCGTTCAACTAAATATTCTAGCCCACGCCGTCCTCGGCCAGCCTTATGAAATAACATTTGCATATTGTCGCTTAGACTATATCTTGGATCTAGTTTAATAACTCCTAGGTCCTTAGTCTCAACACTTTCAAACTTGGCTTGTCCATCATAGCGCCACATAATATTTTGCAAAGCTAAGCCCTGTTCTTGTAAGGCCACAAGCTCATTTAGGCGTATTTCTTCATCTTGTAGTTTTTGCAATAAACGATTTAAGCGTGCAACTTCGCGCTTATGCGGAGCTGCTAGGGCATTACGTTTATTTTGGGCTGCCCCCCCAAGAACTAAAGCATCTCCAAAAAGTGTTGTTGCTTGTATAACATCTTCAAAAATAAGCTCTTTTCTTTTCTTTACCAATTCAGGAGCCAAGGGCCAAGCAAATAGCTCTGCCCCTTCACCTTCACCATAAACAAATATATCTCCACCACCTACCTCAAGGTCATTTAATAAAGATTGCTGTTCAAGTGCGTCTAAATATGGCAGTGTCTTTCGCAATGTTGGAGTTAATATGGGCCAAGTGCGCCAATCAGCATCTACACCAAGGCCAGTACTTGGCCATGAAATATTATCATCTTCAATCGGTAAACTAGGACATTGCCCAAGCACCAATGATGGACCAGTGCGCAAATCAAGTACTAACCAAGTTTCAGGATATTCAGCAACACCATCCTTAACTTGAGAACTAAATAAAAACAACAATTTACGATTTAACCAATCCATTGAACAAAAGGCAATTCGTTTTGCTGCACAATATTTTCGCATGCGCATGATGGTAGCTTTGGGAGCTGCATTAACCGTTGGTCTATGCTTAGTGAAGTAGAGAAATGGATTTGAACGTGAGGCTTTAAGAATTAAATGCTGTTTGGACTTTTGGGCATAAAAGCTAAATACATATATATTTTCTGCTGGTGATTGTATTTTTTCTAGGCGTGCTCCTGTGAGTATTGGAATTATGGCTTGGCCAAGCCGTCTAAATACATGTGCATCCATAAAGTATTAGGGTTTCCTAAACCATACACCAGAATAGTCACAAGGAGTCAACTTTAAATCTAAACCGCGCTCTTTTATAAATTCATGAACTGCCTTACGGCAACCATCCCAATGGCCATAGTCATCAATTTGGACATAAGCACCAGAAACAAGATTGTCATAAAGATTTAGCAAAATATCTCTGGTAGATGCATACCAATCCCCATCCATATGCAAAAGAGCAATATTGCCCATTTGCTCCTTCCATATGGGTAAGGTATCACAAAAATAGCCTTTAACAATAACAAGTCTATCGTCAGCATCAAGACTTGTACAAAGACCTTGCACAGATGTAGTTGGAGCGGCACATGTACCAGTACCCCAATTACTCTGCTCTGCTTGCACGCCTTGGTGTACATCGTTTTCATCTGAAGGAGGCATGCCACTATAGCTATCACAAGCAAAAATTTTGCGTCCAGTAACATCATATTGCTTAAGCACCCATGCCAATAATCCACTACTGCCGCCGCCAGCTACACCGCATTCAACAAAGTTACCCTTAAGATTACTAGTACAAACATCCTTAGCATTGGCAAATAATGTTTGTAAACGCTCGGGGCTTACCATTGTATGGGGTTGGATTTTAGGGTACAAGAGTTGAAACTCTTCATCCATAAATTTTTGATTTGACTTTGCTAGGTGATTTTGTACTTCTTGCAAAAGGTGTTGTGCAGCATGATTATCAGGAAACCAACGCAACTCTTCCTTTAATGCCTCACAACAGGCTAAAATATCGCCTGTTTTTAAAAAGGCTAAAGCTCTAAGGTAATCTGTACTTAAAAATGGAGTGCGTAAACTCTTGGCTAAGCTTGTAAAATACAATACATCTTCATATGATTCTTTCTCAAAAGCTTTAACGGCAAAGTTTAATAAGCGTGTTAAAGCTTGCTCTTTTTCAGCTTGAGAATCACCGACTTTGCTTAACCATTGCTCAAGAACCTTATCTTGCATAGTATCTCCTCAATTCGAAAACAAAAAAATGCTGAAAAACATTACCATGTTCCTCAGCATTATCAAAACACTTCATCAATACGCAAGTAAAGACTTAACCTGCAATTATACTCTAGCCTTTTAGCAAGCCTATAATTTTTAAAATCACTCACCGCGTAAATGCTCATCCTCTTCTTGTCTGCTTTTACAAGCAATGCAAAGACGCGTTACTGGACGCGCATTCAGCCTTGGTACACCTATGTCATCACCGCATTCTTCGCAAACTCCATATGTGCCATCGTCCATGCGCTGCAAGGCTGCCTGAATTTTGCGAATGAGTCTGCGTTCTCTATCTCTAATGCGTAAGGTAAATGCACGGTCAGACTCAGCAGTAGCGCGGTCAGCCGGATCAGCAAAAACTTCATTACTATCAGTTAATTCTTCTATGGTTGAGTCGCCCTTCATCTGAGCATCTTCAAGCATTTTTTGTAAAAGCTCGCGAAAATATTCTATATCTTTTTGTTCCATATGTCCTCCATGCAAAGCATGAGAATGATATTTAATCGAAGTATATTATACTGCTTTAAGAACATTGTAAAGAAGTTTGGCAAGACTTACTAGGACAAATCCATTTCAATCTCATTTAATGGGTGATAGTTCATTTTTATTTAGTTTTTAAATACGACTTTCTGAGTTAAAAAGGCATGGATTGCACCCTAAAGGGCATAAACCGCGTCGCATCGCTATTAGATTGATTTTTAAACATCATTATCGGAGCGATGCTCCTCGCAATGACCTTCGAAGCATGGAGAGTCATTGCGAAGAAAAACGCTTCGAAAGTTACATTAAGCACGAAATTACTAGCGTTTTTCTGAAGCAATCCATTTTGCATTATTACATTAAGCCGCGAAACTAATCCAAATGAGATTGACGTGAGGACAAATCGTATTTTATTGTGTATTTTATCTAGCAGCTAGCCCATTATGGGCAGGCATTACTTCGGCACTCATTATACCATCGCAAATTAACATGATTTTATTCTTATTGCATGCTCACTTTCCCTTTGCTAATTGCAACTGATACTCTTCCCACGTAGTTGGCTTGCCTTGCTCACGCAAAAGTTTTTGAGAGTCATCATAAAATTTTTGTATATCAAATTCTAAAGCAAGCTTTTCACATTTTTCAAGATAAGCATCAATATTTTCTACAGTTAACTGGTGTTTGCCTTCAGCTATGGATTTAGTAATATAATTATTTATATCAGCATGATAGTGTATAGTATCTCTATAGTTTTCTATTTTATCCACAAAATCTTCATCTTCAAAACCATATATATGTAGATTTTTATATTCTGCTGATTTATTAACTAAATACTGTATAAATGCTGCATGAATAAAATAATCATTCCAACCAACTTGCCTCATCCAAGCATATCTGTACCTGTAATACGGTGTAAAAACGAGATAGAACGTAGTATTGGGATTTTGAGATACAAAGTTAAGAAAGTACTTATCAATAAATCGTTTAAGTGGTGCGAAGTCAATGTTTTTTTTGTCACTATCAGGCAATGGATTAATCATTTTAACTTTTTTAGGTAAATCTTTTAACAAACTATCTGCTATTTTTTTCTCATCAAGGCTGTTAACCCAATTTTGTAACCCTCCAAAAGGACGTGAAAATTTTTCATCACTTTGCCATTCATTGGGTTTATCAATACCTTTTGCATATGGCAACACATCAGTATTATTTAATGTATTACGCCTAACTGCATGTGCCATCGAGAAGTATTTTGCATCATATAATACGTATAAATCATTAAATATATTGTCGTCATAAAGCAACTCCCAACCATCATGCTGTACTGTAGTTTCATTTGCTATGAGATTGTTTGTTTCAAAAGAGTACACAACATTATTTATATTTTTATGCTTAAACAAGTATTTTAAAACAAGTGACCTTTCAAAAAAATTATAATCACCTAAAGATAGATTTACAAATGTACCGCCCAGTAACTTTGAAGCTTCTATGGCAGAGGTGTTTCCTAGAACAGAAGAGCCTAAGATAATACCATCAAATGATACATTATCTATAATACCCCTAGCTTGTACTCTCATATTTTTATAATGGGCTAATTTTTTTATATCATAGGGTCTTGAATAAAAAATTTGTAATGGGTCATATATAAGTACTGGTGTTGCATAAAGCGCACACATAGCTATAGTTATACTTATGATTGCTATAATAGTTCTAAGAGATAATTGTTTATAATTCATCACTATGTCACCTTAGAATTGAAAGTATATAAACTCAGGACTAGGTTCTGGTAATAAAAGTAAAAACAAAGCAATAGCAGTTATTAAAATTACATAAAGTCTAAATATTTTATACTTCAAATAATCAACTAAGACCTGTGAATTTTTTAATACCAGCACTCCAAGTAATACCAATGTCATGGCTATGGAATATTCCAACGCTCCACCTTGAATTATAAATGTTTCAGTCCAATTTTTATATGCCATTGATGAAAACTTTTGCTTAATAAAAAAGCCACTATACCCTAAAAAGGCCTCTATAAATAAGTTTAACCTTTCAAAACTTATAGCTCGAAACAAAACACAGGATAATGAAATAAATAAAAAGGTAATGAACCAACCTACAAAATGTGGTATTTTACAATTAACAACCTTGCACCACACTCTATGTATAATTAAAGCTAAGCCGTGCAGCGTACCCCAAAGCACAAAAAGCCAACTTGCTCCATGCCAAATACCGCCTAGAATGAAGGTTATAAAAATATTACCTAGAGTACGACCCATGCCATGCCTACTGCCCCCAAGGGGTATAAAAAGATAATTACGTAACCAACGTGAAAGAGTTATATTCCACCTAGACCAAAATTCACTTATACTTGCAGCCTTAAATGGAGAATCAAAGTTAAATGGCAGTGTAATATTAAAAAAGAGTGCGCAACCTATGGCCATATCTGCATAGCCAGAAAAGTCAAAGTAGATTTGCAAAGTAAAAGCTAGGCCTGCAAATAAAGCTTCCAAAAAAGTTAGGGAGTTTGCATCATCAAAGCAATAATCAACTAGTGGAGCTAAATTGTCCGCTATGATCACTTTTTTGGCAAGGCCCATACCAAGAAAATAAAGGCCTTTGTATATATTTTCCCAATTAATACTTTGCTTTTGCTTGTCAGCAAATTGAGGTATTATTTCTGCATGATGCACAATGGGGCCGATGATAAGTTGCGGGAAAAAGCACACAAAGTTAGCATATTCTAAAAATCCACCCTGATAGGTTATTTCCTTTTTATATGTATCTACAAGATAGGCAATTTGTTGAAAAGTATAAAAGCTTATGCCAATGGGTAGAGCAATGTCCGGTATGGATAAAAGCTTAGCATTAAAAATATCATTTACTGTCTCTAGCAAAAAACCAGTGTATTTAAAATAGCCCAAAAGCAGTAAATTAACACCTATGCCTACAGTGAGGGCAAGTTTTTTCCATTGAGTTGCTTTACTTATACTTTGCCCCATGAAGTAATTAAACCCAATGGAAAACACGATAATCAGTAAATAGGCATAATCCCAATAAGCATAAAAGAATAAAGAACTAAAAAGTAAAAATGGCAAAGCATATTTACCATATTTATTTTGCAATAAAAAATGATAAATTATTACCGTGATAGGCAAAAATAACAAAAGAAATGGTAAGGAGCTAAAAATCATTTAAAATCTAATACAAGGCTAAGTGTCTTTTAATACAGTTTTTATTTCATCCCAAGTGGGCTCACTCCAGCCTTTTTTAGTTTCTCTGCTGGGCATGACTTCTAACTCATAAATACTATCCCCTTGCCTTGCCACTACCACAACATTAGCACAACTTTGCACCGCGCGCGGAGCAAAAGAAGCCACAAAACTTGCACCATCGGTCATAGTTTCCAAATTCCAAGCTTGCACCTGCCTGCCAAGAGCTAGAGGTCCTGGAAAGTCTTTTAACTTAAACATAATATCCGAAGGTTTTCGCAATTTTTCAAGCTCTGCATTACTTTTGGCATCACGCCCAATACAAAGCCAGTGCATACCATCATCACTATTAGACCAATATTGACGCCCTGTATGGGCTAAGGCAAAATCTTTATCATCAGGAGAACCTAGGTATATAAGAGCCTTTGCATAGCGTGAGGCGTTTTCTTGCTCCGTTAAGCGACATCCACCAGCCGGAGTAGGTATGGGGTCAACTCCATAATATTTAGCTAATTTAAGCTGGTCTTTACGCCCACGGCCTGATATGCCATGAAGTTTAGTCCTATCCACAAGGCCAGAAATCTCTGCGCGGCTTGGCTGCATTAAAAGAGCCGATAAAGGGCGTAAAAGCATATCTTCAAGCCCACTTTGACGACGAATTACATTTAAAGTATCACGTCGTTGCGACATGGGGCGTTGACCCAAAACTTCACCTGACACAACACAAGTTATATTATAAATATCTATATATTCACGCACCTTTTGCATCATTAAAATTTTGCAATCAACACATGGGTTGAACCATTTTCCAAAGCCGTGGCTTGGGTGTGATATAAGCATTTGTGAAAATTCTGGTCCTATATCAACGCCTTCTACATCAACACCATAAATCTTACGCCACTTTTCAAGCTCTTGTTCTTTGCCAAAAAATGGAGTCATAAAGTGCAAACATTTTACATTAAGACCTTGTTCTTCAATAATTTTAACAGCTAATATACTATCTAAACCACCAGAAAACAGGGCTATGGCATCATATTGTTTATTCATGAAATGTACATAAATAGTCTTTTAACTTAAGGCAAGCTTTTGTTGAGAGAAATTTGCTGACACACAGGCAGATTTTTAAAATTTTTTGGGGGAGGGAACTTTTTGAAAAAAGTTCCCGCCCCCAAACCCCCACCTTCAAAAACTTTTAACGGTATTTTTTATTTACTTCGTAAACAAAAAATACTTTAAATTATTTGGTGAATAAGATTTAGATTAATATAGAATATGTTGGTTTAAGAGCTCTGCCAACTTAGCGCGCGCCTCACTTGGCTCAAGCCCTTGCTTTCTAGCAATGGCGTCTAGATTTTCCACCGCATCACAAGGGCGAACATATAAAGGCTCTATATCCTTTTCATGGTAATTTCCATGTAAGGCTAAATGCCACAAAGCCTCATGTGAGGGGGATTTAATATGAAAGGTTGTAATATCTTGACTAGATAAAATGTCACTTAAAGCTTCTTTATTACGCTCAATACCACTACCCACAACCACAGTGCGACCTTTGACTTGACCAAGCGCGTTGATAATATCATCCACAAGGCGTAACTCAGCCGCTTCAACAGCTTGAGGCATACAACTTTCATTAGCTATAAATGCTTGGCAATGCACCATATTAGCACGAGCATGGGTTAAAACCCAAATTAATTCTGGTAGTTTTTGACTTGTATTTTGCATGGCAAGCATAGCTTCAAGGGCAAGTGCTTGCATAAAATCTATACTTGCATTTTGTGCATTACTAATGCGCCTTATGGCTGCCACAGTGCCAAGCACCAAACGAATACCAGTAAAACTTCCCGGCCCATGAACACAGGCCCAACGCCTAACATCACACACATCATATTTAACTAGTGAAAACAAATTATGAAGGGCCGGAGTAAGAACTTCAGCCCCTTTAATTTTTCCCTTAGGAGAAGTGGGCCAACTTTGCGCACAAATAATTTCCGCTTCAGTGCCAAGAACAATATCTAACTGCCCCTCAGCGGCATTAAGCACACAAGTAAGCATTATGAGCCCATATCTTTAAAAATGCGTACAATATCATTATATGTGGCAAAAACCATAAGCCCTATAAGGAGAAAAAATCCCACTTGGCTACTAATTTCACGTACCTTAATCGGCAATGGACGGCGAAAAATCATCTCTAAAATAAAAAATACAATATGACCACCATCAAGAACCGGAATTGGTAATAGATTTAAGATACCTAGATTTATACTTATAAGTGCTGCAATGGCCAGCACATTGGCCAAGCCTTCGGAGGCTTGTTTCCCAACTACTTGAGCAATCATAATGGGGCCACCCACTTGATCCATAGGCACAACTCGCTGGAATAGCTTTACAAAGCCTGTCCAAGTAAGTTCAACCATGGTCCAAGTACGCTTAGCACCTGCAAAAATAGAGTCCACAAAACCAATATCCACATGGGCAGTTTCGCCTGAAGCTTTTACTCCAATAACCCAAGCTTTTTTATCCTCACCAAAAATATTTTTATGAGTAGTAGATTTAGCACTAAGCTTAAAAGTTTCTATCTTCCCAGCACGTTCCACGCTAATGGTCATAGGATTGCCAGCACTGGCATTGATAGCTTTTGCCATAACCGTCCAATCATCAATGGGGGTGTCATTTACTTTTAAGACAATATCACCCGATTTTAGACCAACACTGGCAGCGGGGCTATCTTTTTGCACTTCACCAATGGATGGTACAAGATGAGCTTCACCATAGCCATAGGCTAAACCAATGCAAAGCACCCAAGCAAGCAAGATATTGGCCACAGGGCCAGCTAAAACCACCAACAGACGTTGCCAAGCTGGACGATCAGAAAAATATTCATCGCGGGTAAAGCCTTCTGGCACTTCTGAACTTGAATCTTCAGCCACTAAGGCACAATAACCGCCAAGAGGTATGGCAGAAAGGCAATATTCGGTTTTACCCACAGTTTTAGACAAAAGCTTAGGTCCAAAACCAAGCGAAAATGTTGTTACACCCATACCTAAGGCACGCGCCATAAGATAGTGTCCAAGTTCATGAAAGAAAATAAGTCCACCAAGGACTAATAATACAGTTATAATACTTATAATCACAATTTATTCCTGTACGCGAGCTAAGGAAAAAACCTTGCTGCGAGCTTTGGCATCTAAATCTAAAATGGCCTTTAAACTTGTTTTGGCTTGAGCATGTATATCGCCATACTCTGGAAAGTGCATCAAGCTAAAGGACTCACCTAATTGAGCCGTATGACTATTCATGGTTACTTCTACTAAAGTTGCAATATCTACAAACGATATACGTCCCTCCAAGAAGAGACTTACCGCTGCTTCATTGGCAGCATTTAACACAATACATTGTCCACCGCGTTCGCGCATGGCACGCATGGCTAAGGACAAACATGGAAAAGAATGTATATCTGGTTTGGCAAACGTCAAGTTCCCTAAGCCAATAAAATCAAGTTCTTTTACCCCAACATCTAATATATCTGGCCAAAGCATGCAATTACCTAAGGGCATGCGCATATCAGCACTGCCTAAATGGGCTAAAAAAGAATTGTCTGCAAATTCTACCAAGGAGTGAATTATGGATTGCGGATGCACCACCACATCTAGTTTGGAAGCCTCCAAACCATAAAGGTGCATGGCCTCAATAAGCTCAAGCCCTTTATTCATAAGGCTTGCTGAGTCAATGGTGATTTTTGCCCCCATACTCCAATTGGGATGCTTGAGGGCTTCTTTGCTGGTAACGCTTTGTAATTCTTTACTGGTATAACCAAAAAATGGTCCACCAGATGCAGTTAAGATAACGCGTTTTAAATACTTCTCGTGCTGCTGACCAATTATTTGAAAAATTGCATTATGCTCAGAATCAACTGGTAGGATGCTAGCTTTAGTCTGTTTACAAATGGCTCTGATTAAATCACCAGCCAAGACCAATGATTCCTTATTGGCAAGACAAATCACCTTACCGGATAAAGCCGCAGAAATTGTACCTTTAAGACCAGCCGCCCCCACTTGAGCGGATAGAACTGTATTGGCCTCTTCAAGGCTTGCCAAGCTAACATAACCATCTGGTCCGTAAAGTATTTCTGGCTTATAGCCCTTGGGCAGTAGCTTGCGTAAAACATCCCTTGAAGCTTCATCATATACAGCAAGATAAGGTGGCTTAAAAATTTCAGCTTGCTCAGCTAATAAGGCAACATTACGCGCTGCTGCCAAGGCCTTTACTTCAAAGCGACCGGGGTAGAGCTTCATAATGCTAAGAGCACTGTTTCCAATAGATCCTGTGCTACCAAGCACTACAATCTTGCGTTTGGACATAACCCACTCTTTTGACGGAGCAGGCGATATATAGTTTATGTCACCAATTTGAGAAGGCCAAGGATAATCCATATCACTGCCAAAAATTAAAAGAATTTATACCATTGATCCACTACAGCAAATACCGGAACAGTAAAGAGCACACTATCAATTCTGTCCAAACATCCGCCATGACCTGGTAAGAGGTTGCTTGAATCCTTTACATCAACAGCACGCTTTAGGGCTGATTCAAATAAATCACCAAGTTGGGCAAAGGCATTTAAAAGGACACCCAATAAAGCAAAAGCCCACCATGAAGCAACTCCAAAGCTTAGACCAAGCACAACACAAGTAATGACGCAACCTGCCAATGAGCCTAAGGATCCTTCAGAACTTTTACTAGGACTTACGCGCGGCCATAATTTATGTCGGCCATACCTTGTGCCAATAAAATATGCAGAAACGTCCGACGCAACCACTGCACTTAATACAAAAACAAGCTTTAATGACGTTAAGTATACTGCAGGTAAAAGCAATAAGGGGATATAAGCAAGCCCTACCAAGAAAATACTACCTGGGGCAAAATCTTCTTCTTCAT
>CAYJDF010000009.1:0-35447 GCA_964368845.1 uncultured Desulfovibrionaceae bacterium | reverse complement strand
TTTTTTTGTGCGTAATAAAAGTTTTTATTTTTTCATAAGCTTCCAAGTGGTCTTAATGACCGTGGCAGCTTCATTTAAGCGCGGAAAGCTAGAAAACATTTGTGATTCTAAGTCATTGGCATTCATAAGCGGTACTACACCTTCGCGATCTTGCTGTTTTATATAATCATCTTGCATGAGCGAAGGCTTACCTGGTATATCGTCTAATATACTTTCGTCTTCTGCGTATTCATCAGCTATTTTATAATCATCCAAATCATGGTCAATTAAGTCTTCAATCACAGGCTTAACAAGTGCGGCGGCTTTTAATTGTTCACGGGCCTTTTGCTCTAGCTTGGCTTTAGCTTCGCGAGCTTTATTTACACTATCTTGATGTGTTACAAAGGCTTGATGTAAATGTACGTCTAAGCTTTTAACAATTTCTTTTAAGGCTTGGTCAGTAAAGTATTGTTTTACTTTTTGTAATGTATAAGGTGGATTTTCTGTATAAAGACAAGCTTTGGCAATATGATTGGCAATATTTTCATGCTTACTTAGGTCAAGGCCAGCTATTAAGGTTTCAGCTGCTTCGGTATACTTTTCAGCACGAATAAGGTTTTGCATAGTGCGCACAAAAGGACTTGGGGCTTTTGGCATGGATCTTAACACATGCTTATAGGCCGAGCGAGCTTTGGTCCACTTGTTTGCGCGAGTAAAGGTTAGGCTTGCCTCATAAAGATAATAGTGGAACTTTTCAACATTTTGCTTGCCACGCCAAGCTGCTGCAAGGCCAAGCTCAGCATCACCCTTATACTCAACGTGTAACATGGCTTTATTAAAAGATTGTATAGCGTTATCCCATTGCTTTTCTGTCATAAAGCGCAAGCCATCTTCCATATAAAATCCGGCTTTGCCGTCCTCTGTCTTGCGGTTTTCAAAACGAAGCAAAGCAGCATCAAAGACTAGGCTTGGTAGGTCTAACCTGCGATCTTCTTCATATAAATGGCTAAGCTGAAGCAGCTTGTCTTGTAAGTTCTTGGGTGAATAGGGACGAGTTAGTGAGTCGTCAAAGCCATCTAAAACAGCAAGTAAAAGCTTTTCCTCAGCTGGACTACCCACCAAGCTAACTATTGGTAAATATTTTAAGGTTGGATGGGAGCGGATAAGCTCAATCCACTGCACTGCAGACATGTCCTCAAAACGAGGATGACAAAAAACAATGTCTACAGGCTGATCTTCATTGGTTTTGGCACTTAAAACTTTTGCTGCTTCTAACCCAGATGTTAAAACGCGTATTTGCGAAATACCTGCATCACGCAGGGCTGCGCGGTCTAAATTGGCATTACTTTCTGTATCAACTATTAGTAATGCCGTCTTAAAGGGTAGATTAATTTTTTTCATAGTACGTGGCATGCTTGAGCGCACAAAAGTTTTTTTAGGTGCTTTTTTATTAGGCACAATGGGTGTGTCTTGCTCAATTTTTTCTGCTAATAGTTTAGCATAACTTGCTCCAGGATATTGTGCAAGTGGAGCAAAAATGCCACCAAAATTTGAGGGCTTGGCTAAATGATTTTTATTTTGTGCCTTTTGCATACTATTTCTTGAGTCTTTAATCATTATATTAGCATATTACGCTTTTAACGCCGAAGCAAAAATAAACTTTTTAGCGGGAATTGCTTTGTGTATAGATGCATATTCACCAACAGCCTGTGCATTTGATAAATACTCTACACCACAATAGCTACAACAAAAAGTATTATTGTGTGTATGCAGACGAAAAAGTGTGCCATCACGCTCATAACATGTGGGGCAAAATGGACCTTGAGTCATGGAGGACATTTTTATCCAATAAAATTGCTTGTCAAAATATAATGATTTGGAAAGAAAAATTATATCTTCTAACTCTTGAACTCGCTCCTTTAAGTTGCAAGATTCGTCTTGCAAAGCTATGTAGCGGGCTTGTAATTCCATTAATACTTGCAAACCTTCGGCGGTTTTACCTTGGCGGAAAAAGTGCTGTATTTTTTGAAAACAATGATAGTCTAACATATAATAACCCCGTTTTATGTAATATAAAAATTTATTACATCATTATAAAAATAAAGCAGCAATTGCTAAAACTCTTACTTTGCACATCGTCAAATATAGGGCTTTCTTTAGATATAAAATAAAAAAAAAGTTTGGGCTGTTTTTTTAACTATAGATTATAATAGGATATTTTTTTTAGAAAAAATCTTAAAAATGTGTCATGATTGAATTTATTTTTAAATTTTACTATTTTTTAGGTAAAGGTTTTTTATTAGGACTTGTCCAAGGTTTTTTAGGGCAAAAATCTTGCATTTCACATTGTGCACATAGAGGCTTTTTAGCATCACAAACATGTCTTCCAAACCAAACTAGGCGGTGGTTTAATAAGCCCCATTGATCTTTAGGAAAGAGTTTCATGAGGTCTTGTTCAACCACCAGTACATCCTTACTCTTGGTTAATCCAAGACGAAATACAATGCGCCCTACGTGGGTGTCTATGGCAATTCCTTCATTAATGCCAAAACAGCTCCACAAAACCACATTAGCAGTTTTGCGAGCTACACCGGGCAAAGTAATAAGTTCTTGTAATGTTTGGGGTACTTCATCATTAAATTCATTAGTGATGCGTTTAGCTGAGGCAATAATATTCTTTGCTTTGTTGCGAAAAAAACCTGTGGAGCGGATAACATTTTCTACCTCTTCTAAAGAGGCTTTAGCTAGGCTTTTAGCATCGGGCCATAGAGCAAAAAGATTAGGAGTTACAATATTAACGCGTGCATCGGTACATTGGGCCGATAGTATGACGGCCACTAAGAGTTGCCAAGGATTTGCGGCTATGAGGTGAGTATCGGGTACAGGATATTTTTTAGCTAGGCTTGTTTGGACAAGAGCTGCTCTTTTTTGTATGATGTTCATGCACTATAAGTGCCATAAGTGTAAAAAACAGGCAAGACTACAAATATCAATGTTTTTTTGATTATGAACTTAGGAGTAAACCATGTTGTTTGTATATGTAACCACTCCACACATGGAGGAGGCTAAGCAAATTGCCACTTATGTCATAGAACAACGCTTAGCAGCTTGTGTTAATATTTTTCCTGAAATGCACTCCATCTATCATTGGCAAGGCAAGATTGAAAACGCCACCGAGTGTGTATGTATTTTTAAGACAAAGCAGGAAAATTATTTAAGATTACAAGCAGCCATTATGGAAAAGCACAGTTATGAAACTCCATGTATAGTTGCTTTGCCTGTAAAAGAAGCTGCCCCAGATTTTGCCAATTGGGTGAGCAAAGAAAGTACAACGATATAAAGTAGATGGAGAATGCAAATGAGTAAAGTAATTGTTATAGCCAAGGTTGTGGTTAAGATGGAGAGTATTGAATTTGTTAAATCAGCAATGTTAAAATTGCTTGAGCCTACCCGTGCTGAAACAGGTTGCATTACCTATGTACTAAATCAAGATAATACTGATAAAAATGTATTTATTTTTTATGAAGAATGGCAGACACGTGAATTATTGCAAGACCATGCTAATAGTGTGCACTTGTCAAACTTTAGAGCAATTGTTCAAGACCATATTGAAAGTAACCAAATACATGAAATGACATGTATTGGCTAAATGGGCACTACCATGCACACCCCATCAAAGCCAGCCATATTTTTAGATCGTGATGGAACAATAAATAAAGATATAGGATATTTATATAAAGTGGACCAATGGCAATGGCTACCCTTTGCAAAACAAGCCTTAGTGAGTCTTTATACAGTTGGATTTAGTTTAATAGTTATTAGCAATCAATCTGGCATAGCGCGTGGATTTTATGATCATGAAAATGTGCTTATTTTACATGACTGGGTAAATAAACAATTAAAGTCCTTGGGTTGTGAAATATCTGCCTTTTATTATTGTCCGCATCATCCAGATATAAGCGGTGCTTGTTCATGTCGTAAGCCTGCACCATATATGATTTTGCAAGCTGCAAAAGAGCATAATATTGACTTAAAAAAGTCTTGGATGATTGGGGATAAGCTTATTGATGTGCAGGCAGGTCAAGCTGCTGGATGTAACACCATATGGCTAAATGAAGACATTGAGCAAGTAGCAAAATATGGAACTTATGGTGCAAAAGATTTAGCTAATGCCGCACAAATTATAATTGACCATATTAACTAATATTTAAAAAATATATATAATTATAGTATCGCGTTAATGTCCCAATCCTAGCAAGGCTGCCTCAAAAATTCCTTCGGCTAAAGTTGGGTGAGCATGGATGGTGTTTACAATATCATGTAGGTTTGCTCCCATTTGCATAGCTAGCGTCACTTCTGCAATTAGGTCAGTAGCATGTGCACCGACAATATGTGCTCCAAGTATTTTTTGATCTTGCCTTCTTATTATAAGCTTAACAAAGCCAGGCAATTCACCCATGGCATGGGCTTTGCCAAGTTCACGCATTTGTAGGGTTGGGCAAAAAACTTCCTCACCAAGTTCTTTTGCTTGTTCTTCACTAAGTCCTACACAACCAACTTCTGGCGAAGTAAAAATGGCAGAGGGTACGGCAGAATAGTCCATAGTGGATTTGTTTTTATCTTCATTCAATATATGATTTATGGCACAAAGCCCTTCTGCAGCGGCCACATGAGCTAACATAACTTTAGCTGGACCAAGTATATCACCAATGGCGTATATATTGGGTATAGATGTTTGCATGTTTTCATTAACCAAAACCCAGCCTCTAGAATCGGTATTAATGCCAAGCTTATCAAGGTTTAGCTTAGAGTTTTGTGCAGTACGGCCCACAGTGACAAGAATCATGTCAGTTTGTATTTCTTTTTCGGTGCTTTGGGCTGCACTGGGGTTTTGAATAAAGGGTGATGGACCAAGTGTAGCATGTACTTGGTTTTGTTCTATTTTGGCATCTTTTAAGGTGCGCCCAAGCTCGCATGCTATACCATGCTTTTTCATTTCTCGTTGCAAAAGCTTACTTACTTCTAGGTCTATTGATGGTATGGGTAAGAGTCGCTCAAGCCCTTCTATCAGTGTAACCTTAGAACCAAGATTGTTAAAAATAAAAGCCATTTCGCAGCCAATAACCCCACCACCCACAATGCAAAGATTATTTGGAATATGATCAAGTTCAAGGGCGTCATCACTATTTATGATATATTTGTGATCAAATTTAAGCCCTGGTAATTCTAAAATACCTGATCCGGTGGCGATTATGATAATATCGCTTTCAATATCCTGACTCTCTCCCTCAACGCCATGCACACGCACCAATGAGTTGGATATAATTTCTCCAACTCCTGTAATGAGGCTAATTTTAAGCTTAGTACATGTTTTTTCAAGTCCTGTACGCAGGATGCGTATGACATTATTTTTTCGCTCGATAATTTTAGCTATGTTGGCACTAGGTGTCCCATCTATCTCTATACCAAAGGTATCAAGGTGTTTGGCAAGTTCCAATGCATCAGAGGATGTTTTGATGGTTTTAGTAGGTATGCAGCCATAGTTAAGGCATGTACCACCAATGTGATTTTTTTCAACAATGGTAACCTCTAGTCCAGCACGTGCCGCAGCAAAGGCAGCGGTGTAACCACCAGGACCACCACCAATAATAGTTAAGCGCGATGCCATATATTTCTCCTATGATGATTCAACTTTAATTTCTTCGGTCTCTTGTTCTGCATGTAAGATCCAGTGCATTAGTGGAGGCACTCGATCTGTATCAGTGGCGGGATACCATTCAATTTTATCACTACGCTGGAATATTTGTTGCCAATGAGTGAAGGAGAATAGCGCATCAAGGCATTCGCGGTCAACACAAGGAGCAAATCCAGTACAAACACCTTTAAGCCAAAGTAATATTTTTCCACCGCGCTCTTGATGTGTATTAATAGCAAGGAGCATGCATATTTGATGCCCTTTTTTAAGGGGGAGTTCCATCTCATCTATGGTATCTCGTAAAAAGCGTAAACGTATACTACTTGCAGAGATACTAACGGTAAGAAAATCACTATTACCTGGCTTATAAATAGCATGAGGTGGGCCAAGCTTAGGAACATTTTGAGGTAAAATAGTGTCCTTTGAGTTGTAAAACCAGAGGGATGATAGAGCAATCATTTCTGGAGTTGGTTCAATTCGTACTGTATCTTTAGCCTTAGAGTCACTAAGTATACTTGGCCTAATGATTTCCATAACAGTTCCATCAATTTTTTGGGTGATACTACACACAAATGATGCAAAGTGATAGAGGGTGCAAGTGTCTTTTTGACTAATCTGAATATATACATCAATGGGGGCAGCATCCCAACCATTAGCCACGCTTCCTGGGTGTAAGTCTAAAATAATATTGGGTATATTGTCGTCTCGGCAGCTTTCACCGTTATTTGTTTGCTCATCTGGAATGCGGCAGTAGCCTTGTAGATGTCTATGAGTTAAACCAGAGCGGGTGCATATTAAGTCAAATCGAATTTCTTTTTCTGCAGCGCGTAATAATATGGAGTCAATAAAAGCTGCATCATCTAAAGACATTAAAAGAGGCTCGGACTTAAACTTCCTAATTTTTGCCACAACAAAAACTAGGATAAGTGCTACAACTACAATTGTGCCTAAAGTTTGGGCAATTTCTATAGTTGGCTTTGAGGTAGGAGACCAAAAAGATATGGCGGCTAGTGCAAAGTGATTAGATGTAAGCTTACATTTATACCTTGATACCCAAGAAATAAAGGAGAGGTAGTGTTTCATGATTTACCTGTAATGCCTGCATGTTAACTATACGTTAAATGTGTTTATGTAAAAAATAGCATACTTATTGTTACCTATATAGTAGTCATTAGTTTTATATACCTAAGTTATTATATAAAAAATATTTTAGTAAGGCAAGATAATTCCAAGTTAAATAAGGTAATTCACAATAAAGGCTTATGGCAATTTCTAAACATTTTATTTTGTTTTAAGTTTATAAAGCTTTTTTTATATTTTTGACTATAGAATTAATTGTTTAGCATGAGTTTGTTTATAAAGTCTTGACAGTTGAGCTTATGGTATTTAAAATTATGAGAGTAAAAGGAGCAACCTATGTCACATAAAAAACCGCATGATAAGTATAAACAAGCTGCCAATCAGCAAAATATGGATGACCAAGACTTGGCAGATATATCTTTTGATATAGAAGACATGGGCTTAGGTGGAATAGTCCCTCCTGCCCCACCAGCTGATCTTAATGAATTGTGTCTTGAACATATTTGTCCCACCTGTACTCAAAAAACTGAGGCTGAGCAATTACGTTTGCGCTCATTGGCTGAGATGGAAAACTTTAAGAAACGCCTGTCGCGTGAACATGAAGATCAATTAACATATGCCGCTGAAAGGGTACTTGCCGACCTGTTGCCAAGTCTTGATAATCTAGACTTAGCTTTACAGTATGGTAGTAAGGATGAAGTTTGTAAGGATATGTTAATGGGGGTTGAGATGACCCATAAACTATTATTAGAGGCCATTAAAAAACATGGTCTAGAACCAACTGGTACTGTGGGAGAGGTGTTTACCCCAGAGTTACATGAAGCACTTTCTTTTGAAATTAGAGACGATATGGAACCTGGCTTGGTGAGTTCTGTTTTGCAACGTGGATATAAATTAAAAGATAGATTGCTTCGTCCAGCTAAGGTTTGCATTAGTAAAAATAGTGCTTAGCAAGCTGTTAATATGTAGGTTCAGTTTGTCAAAAGACTGACAAAAAGGAATGATTTATAAGTTTTATTTGTGTATCTTGTTGAAAATTAAATAAAAATAAATGTTGGCAGCCTTCTTGCATTGAAGTAATCAATACAAAGGAGGTTGCCATGCTTTTCTTGCTAGGCGAAAACGGAAAAAAGAAGCGTAAGACAGAAAAAGACCAAGCCCCTAGTGCCGTAAATGCAAAAGTTAAAGAAATTTTTCTTGCAGGACGCTTTCCGGTGGTCACAACCGACCAGATTGAAGGGCGAAGCATTATGAAGGTTTTAGGTTTAGTATGCTGTCGTGGTTATGATTCAGAAGAAGCATTTTTTGGCATGGCAGCTCGTGCCATCAATAAGGGTGCACAAGCCATTGTGGGGTATACTGAAAATGTAGCCTTCCACCCTGATGGGAGCAAATACTTCTCCTGCTTTGGTACTGCGGTGATGTTTGAATATAATCCGCATGACAAGTCAAACATTCCGCTCATGTTGCAAAATAATAATCGTATGACACAACATGATGGTATTTAATATAGTAATTTCAGATTAAAATATAATAGTTATTAATCCTTCCAAAAATTAAGTTGCACAAATCTAAAAAGGAGGCCTTTAGGCCTCCTTTCAGACTGATGACAAACCCCCTTTTGGGCGTTTGTGCCGCCTAAGGCAGACAAGCTGCCTTGGCAGTAAGACACGAAAATCAGTCGCGTTGCTCTCGACTTGCGTAAGTTTCACTGCGCTTAACTAACGCAAACGGCTACGCCGCCCTTTGGGTCGGTTTGAACGGGCAAGCAAAGCTCGCCCTATTCCTGATTTATCGGTCGGTTTTAAAAGCAAATTTTACACACTATTCTTCTTTTTTATCTTCCTCAGCGGGGGTTTGTTCTGGTTTGCCTTGTAAAATGTTTTGGCTTCCTAATATAACTTCTGGCACAACTTCGGGTTGGGCTAGGGTTGTTGTATCGCCAATATCATCATAAATGCCTGCTGCAATTTTGCGTAGCATACGGCGGATAATTTTTCCAGAACAAGTTTTTGGTAGGTTCGTTACAAATTGTATGATTTCTGGTGTAGCTAGTGGACCAATGTCGCGGCGCACGGTATCGCGTAGGTCTTTACGTAACTCTTCTGACCATGGAATATCTTCGCGTAGCATAACATAGGCGTAAATAGCTTCACCCTTAAGGGAGTGTGGCATACCAACTACGGCAGCTTCAGCTACATTTTTATGAGCAACTAGTGCAGATTCAATTTCTGAGGTGGAGAGGCGGTGTCCAGATACGTTAATGGAGTCGTCAATACGTCCTAAAATCCAGAAATACCCCTCATCATCAATGCGTGCTCCATCACCCGATTGATAGCCATTGAAGCGTTCAAAGTAAGATAAATATTTTTGGTGATTACCAAAAACGCCTTGCATCAAGCCGGGCCAAGGTTTTCGAATAACCAAGTGCCCTCCACGCCCGTCGCTATCTGGGTCGCTACCGTCACCATCCATAACCACGGCATCAATGCCCGGTAAAGGAAATGATGCCGAGCCAGGTTTTAATTTGGTAACATAGGGTAGGGCTGCAATCATTGCACCACCAGTTTCTGTCTGCCACCATGTATCGATAACAGGCAGTTCATCATGACCAATGACACTGCGATACCACATCCAAGCTTCTGGATTAATGGGTTCACCTACAGAGCCAAGGATGCGCAAGGATGATAGGTCATAGCGTTCTGTCCAAGCTTCACCCACCCGCATAAGAGAGCGAATAACAGTTGGTGCTGTGTAGAATATATTTATGCGGAATTTTTCTACAATGCTCCAGTAGCGGTCAGGTGTTGGCCAATTTGGTACACCTTCAAACATAACTGTTGTAGCTCCAAGAGCAAGCGGTCCATAGACCATATAGGTGTGTCCTGTTATCCAACCAACGTCAGCAGTACACCAGTAAACATCATCATCGCGAAGGTCAAACACCCATTGGGTGGTATGCGCGGCATAGGTTAAATATCCACCGGTGGCATGCATAACCCCTGTGGGTTTACCTGTGCTACCACTTGTATGGAGTAAAAATAGGGTGTCATTGGCATCCATAGATTCGCAAGGAAAGTCAGCATCAAGGGTAAAATCATCTAGTAAATCATTCCACCAGATATCGCGCCTGCGATCCATGTTTACTTCTTGATTAGCGCGGTTTACGACCACCACATGGGCAACGGAAGGACATTTTTGTAAAATTGGGTCAAGATTAGCCTTAAGCGGTTTTGGTTTGCCGCCGCGCATAACAGCATCAGCGGTTATGACAACTTTAGCTTTGGAATCTTGAATACGACCTAAAACGCCACCTTCAGCATAGCCGGAAAAAATTGTAGTGTGAATGGCTCCAATGCGCGCGCAAGCAAGCATGGCAATAATTAACTCCGGAATCATAGGCATGTATAGGGCAACCCTATCGCCTTTACGCACCCGCAAAGAACTTAGGGCATGGGCTATGCGACATACCTCAGTATAGAGCATTTGATAAGTATAACATCGAACTTCGCTTTCGCGCTCACCTTGCCAGATAAGGGCAGCTTTATTACGCCTACCACTAATTAAATGTCTATCAATACAGTTAAATGCTGCATTTAACTTGCCTCCGCTAAACCACTCATACTTGTGTTGACTGTAGTCTGCCTTTAGTACCTGATCCCAAGGCTTAAACCAATGAAGGAGCTGTTCTGCTCGTTCAGCCCAGAAGGTATCTGGATCATCAAGAGCTTTTTTGCATATGGCTTCGTACTCTGCCTGTGTTCGTACCCATGCGGTGGCTTTACCATGCATGGGAGGGGTGTAACTACGTTGTTCGTTTAATAATGTGGTTATCCGCTCCTGTGTCATTGACGTAAACCCTCCTTTAAAAAATGGTGTGGGTAGTTTAATTTTTATTCTTATATCACCCCAAGGTGTAGAACTATTATACTCAATTAAAAAACCCCTAGTTTTACAAACCTACATGGATAAAAATGTCACGTCAAGGGCAAAATAATTGTTTGTGAGAACAAACAATTATTTTTGAGTAGAGATTGTATCAACAAAAAAAACCCCCTAGGCCGTGTATGGTCTAGGGGGATAAAGAAGTACAAGAGTTTTTTTATGAGTTTTGTAATCTGTTTAAAGTTGTTTTAAGTTCAGATGAAAGCATAGCAAGCTCACGTACAGCGGAGGAAGCCTCATTCATTCCGGAGGATATTTCATCGGCAATAGTGCTAACACCTTCTGCAGCCATATGAATTTCTTCAGAGGTGGCAGATTGCTCCTCAGCGGCAGTGGCGATGCCAGTAATAAGCTGAGCATTGCCTTCTGCTAGGCTATGAATTTCTGTTAGGGCTTGACCAGAAGTATTGGCAAGATCTGTTGCTTCAGTAATAATTTTTACGGCCTTGTCAAATTGTTCAATATTGGCGGCAGTTGAGCTTTGAATACCGCTAATGCTTGTACCAACCTCTGTAGTAGCACTCATGGTTTTTTCTGCTAATTTACGTACTTCGTCAGCAACAACAGCAAAACCACGTCCTGCTTCACCAGCTCTGGCAGCCTCAATGGCAGCGTTTAGTGCAAGCAAGTTAGTTTGGTCTGCAATATCAGAAATAACGCTCATAACACTACCAATAGCTTCAGCTTGTGAACCAAGAGCCTTTATGTTTTCAGAAAGGCTTAAGGATACATTATTTACATCACCCATAGCCTTTACCACGCGCTCAACTAATTGTGCACCGTGGCTGGCCTTATCTTGAGTTTCACCAGCTTGGATACGGGCTTCTTCGGCATTACGGGCCACTTCAAGTACGGTGGCATTCATTTCTTCAATGGCAGCTGCTGCAGAGGCGGTTCTACCACGTTGTTCATCAGCACCACGATTGACTTGTTCCACTTGAGCAGAGAGTTCTTCTGCAGCAGCGGCAGCCCTATTGGCAATATCATTGGCAGTTTGGGCTACTTCAAGTATGGTGCGTTGAGTTTTCTTAATATTAGTTACGTCAGTTACTAAAATAAGCATACAATTGAAATCGCCATTTTTACTTAGCATTGGTATAGCACTGTAAGTAACGTCAATGTGCTGCCCCTTAGGACGGGTCACGGTATCATTACTGGCAGATTTTTTGGTTTTATAAGCAATTAGTACAGCATCTTGATCCGTTCCATCATCTTCATTATTAAATAAAGTTTTACAATTTTTAGCCATATAATCTTCACCAACAAGGGAGCGGGTCACAGCATTAGCATAAGTTGCATTTAAATTTTTATCCAAAACAAACACAGGTGAGTTAATATTTTCTAAAAGCGCTCTAAAATTATCTAAAATACTATTGGTACCTTGGACAAGATTTGCAAAGTCACCTTTAAACTTGGATACATCACCGAGAGAATCAAGAAATCCTAGGTGAATTTTTTCGCCTAGTTGATTATATTCTTCTACTACTCCATTTAATGTTATAGGTATGGAGCGTAAAGCATTTGCTAGTGCACCAATTTCATCACTTCGTTTCACATTAAGTGTTCCGTCTAACTTACCTTCGGCTATCTCATTTGCAAAGATAACACCACGGTTGAGTGCATTAACAATGGGTTTAACCACAAGATAAACCACCAAAGCACCTAGTAATAATGCCCCAATAGCAACCATGATGCTTTGGTTACGCATATCGACTAATGATTCAAGAGCTTCTGCTTCTGGTACACGCACCACAACGGTAATTTTCATTTCAGGAATATTTTGATGGTAGGTGAAAATGTTTTCACCATTGTTACCAGTGACTTCGGATAAACCTTCACCACCTTCTTGAGCCCATTTTTTGTAGGTAGAGGTCAAGGGTAAACTTTCATTAAAAATCCACTCTTTAATACGAGCAACACCTATAAGGCCCTGATCGTTTAGGGCGTAAGCAAAGCCATTGGCTCCTATGCTAATGGTGGAAACAATGTCATTCAATTTATCAACGGTTAATGAACCACGTACCACACCAACAATTTGTCCACCAACTAAAATCGGTGCAGAAACTGAAATGGCAGGAGCATTTTGTAAGCGACTCATATAGAATGAAGTAGCAAAAATCTCACCAGCTAGGGCTTTTTGGAAGTAATCCCTATCGGCAAAGTTATCGCCAATCGGTGCATATTTTACGTCAGATGAGGCTATAGTATTACCCTTAAGGTCAAAAAGGGCAATATTTACAAAGCTTGGATAAGTCTTTTGAATGTTAAGCAACTCTGCATTCATGGCTTCAACAGTGAATTGATCATAGATGCCGTTGGCATAGAAATCAATAATGTCACCATCCTTAGATACACGCGAAATGTCTTGCCTATTTTGTATGCCCACTTCAGCAATAAATTTAGCAAGAGCGTGGGTTTCACCAGAAATTGTTTCTAGTATGGCAGTTCTAAGGCCCTGAGCTGTTTCTTGATATGATAGGTAGCTGTTTGCACCAATCAAGACAATGAGTAGGGCGAAAATTGGTAGTTGAATTTTGAGCAGTAACTTCATTCTTGTATCCTCTTTTTTTTATTACGCAAAAAAATACACCGTTTTGCATTTTCTTTACATATCGTATATATGCTTTGAAACTTTATGTCCATTAATTGTTTATTAAGAAAAAAATAAAAAAAACTTTTTCTAAACACTAAGTTAGTGTTTAGATAGGGGAATATTTTGAAACAATCCAACAAAATTTTTTAAAAAATGCTTGTTTTATTCTTGATATTTGTTTAAATTACAAGTAATCTACTATGTTTTTAAATTATAAAGTCAGGAGGAGAAGTGACCAAGAATTTAAGTCGATCTCAAGGCGTAGAGGCTGCTTGCATACTTTTTTCCTTAAATACTAAGCGTGACCAAGTACAAGAATTAGCGTCAAATATAGAAGAATCTGGTTTGCTGGTTAAAGATAAAGAGCTTTTTTGTCGTGAGTGGTATGGTTTTGTACATGCAGCTATAGTAGCTGGATTGATGGTACACGCGCCCAACAGTGTGTTGGTGGATTATCTGCGTTGCACTTCAGCTTTGCTTAAAGAGCATGGCATAGCTAAAAGTGAGGCCAAAAACTTTGTGGATACACACTTTGCACCCTATATGGAAATGCTTGGCAAGGAAGAACAACAAAAATGCCCCAGCCAATTTTTTAAGGCAGTCTTTGGGGCCCATGACTTGCAGCAAGTTCCACCACGAGCTTTAGCCTTGGTATCTGCCACCATGGCCATGCTTTTAAGTGCCATTACCGACAAGTTAGAACAATATCAAATCCTAAGTGACTAGCTAAAATGCATGCACTTAGGGTTTGATATTTTTTTGTAGTAGAAAATTATTATTTTTTCGGGGGTGGGCTTTGCTTGCCACACATTTCAGCAATTTCAATACGTACAACAGCCGTACTGTTTACCATCTTATCAGTGGCAGGGATTTCGCAATTAGCTAGAAATCGTTTTGCAAGTGCATCTAATACGGATCTTTTTTCCTCCATATCATCCACAATATAAGCTTTACCAGTGCCACTTACGCTACGATATTGTGTAGATGCTTCCTCCCTAAGTACGCTTATGTCAATGGCAGTACAAAAACCAACTTGAGCATTAGTTTTTATACAGTCAAGCTTGCGTCCTTCACGAGCACAGTGAAAATATATTTTACCATGAAGGTAAATAAAGTTTAGTGGAATGACATAAGGTGCTCCAGTTGTGCTAAAGCCTATATGTATGTCATCAGCAGTGCTTAACACTTCATCCATGAACTCTTGTTCTGGTCTTGCTTTATCTTTCCTACGCATTTATTACCCCTTGTGTTTAATGGTTAAACTGCTTATTAGCACCTATAATTTTTTATATATATAGTCAAGTTTGCGCATGTCTTTTTCTTGCTCAAAACACTGTTCAATGGTAGATGTTTCATACCAAAAAAACTGGTGTAGAAAATTTATAGGAGTGATAGATGAAAAATGTTCTAGCTATGGTTTTATTTATAGCCATAGGTTTTTATGCTTATGCTGCTCATGCCATAAGTATTGGTGGTAGTATACGCGGAAGTGGTTTTGGTGTTGGAGCAAGCTCAGATGGTTCTGTTCGCGCAAGTGGTTCAAAAGGTCCTGTTAGCGGGTCGGTGCATGTGGATGCAAGCTCTGATGAAAGTTCTTCTTCTGGCTCTTCTTCAGGGGCTGGTTCTCAAGATTCTATGTCATCTTCTGGTACTGCGCTTGCTGGTAAACCGGTTTTTAATATTTCCCAAGCAGAGTTACCTAAATATAAGGGTAAAACACCTAAGATGTATGCCAGGCAAAATGGAGCTTTAATTTATACTGATATTATCTTTCTATATTATAATAAAGAAAACAATTTAATTGAATTTAAGGTTGTTGAAAAAGATGGTACTGTTTTGCACAGTGCAGGACGACATAAAGACTTAGTTTTTAAAATGCCTAAGGGTACTTGTGAAATGAAAGATGGTGAATTTATTTGCCCACAGTAACAACGTCATAAATTCCGTTAAGTTGAGTTTTGAATAGTTTAAAGCCATCCTGTATTTACAAGATGGCTTTTTTAATAAAATATTTTTAGTTGTTAGCGGGTTGTGAAATAAAAATGCGACAGTGCGCCCTTGGTGCATACTTTATATTGAGGTAAATATTCATCGCTATTATCAGCTTGTACAGCCAAGATATAGTCAAGACCGCGTCCAACTAATGCAATTTTACGTAATTCTTTTAAATGATTAACTATGGTTTCATCATGCCCTAAGGCATTAAGTAGTGCATCTTCTTGCTCTTGGCATTGTAATATTAATGTATCGTCTGTGGAGAGGCTTAGGGTAAGTTTTTCTTGTATACTGATGTTATGCTTTTGCAATATGGTGTCAAGGTGGGCAATAAATGCTTCTTGTAATAATTCCATATGCTCTTCAAGTTCTTTGGTGGCAGTGTCGCCAAAAATTTTAACGCAGCGGTTAATGGTTGAGAGGGCTTGTTCTTCATGGTCAACCAGCTCATCAAATTCTACATTTGGTTCTGTATGGCCAAGACTGAGGTTGTGCAGTGGCTTTACAAGTAGGCTTGATGTGGGAGCATCTGCTTTTTGTAAGCAGAGCATGGTATTTATGGCATTGGTGGCATCTTTCAAGGTGTCCTCCCAGGTGGATTTTTTTTCCGCTTATTCTTCGTTCTGATTTATCTAAAGCAAAATGAGTGCCAGAATGATTTTAAAAAATATGCTCAAAATCATTTTTGGGATTTTTTTTGGAATTTTTCTAGAAATTTTTGAGACTTAGCTTTGTGATTTTTTTTGCAAAAAATAAGATATTTGTGTAAGCTAAGGGTTGATGCAGCGTTTTGCATGGCAAAAAAATCTGTTATTGTCAAAAATTACACATAGTAATTGGTACTTATTTGGGTTTTACTAAGGGAGTTATTTTGCATAGAACTTATGCCTTTTTGGTAATTATAAGCTGGGCTTTGTTATTATGGCCTTTTCCTGGTGAAACCTTTATGGCCGCCTGTCTTGCTTGTTTGTTGCGTCCTTTATATGTGAAGATGCTCTCTCGCTGGAAGGCAGGTATATCCACAGTAATTATGGGTTTTGGGCTAAGTGTAGGTGTTATCTTGCCCATTGCTATTGTTGTGCTTATGGTGACCCCACAGGCTGTCCATGGTCTAGCTCTACTAAATGATTTGCAAAAATCTGGCTGGATTTATGGTCCAGAGATGCAATCTTTTTTTGATACCATTGATACATGGTTGCGCCAAGTGCCCGGCATGGAAGGTGGCATAAGGCAAATCACCACAGAGTTAACTACCTTTCTTGCTTCATCCATACAAGCTGTTGTGAGTAGAGGTTTGGGTATTGCAGGTAGTACCATGAGTTTTATGGTACGAGTGTGTATACTTATTTCTCTTAGTATGGTGGGCATTTTATATGCACCATATTTCACAACATTTATACGCAAAGTCACCCGTTTTCCCGAAGATGTACTAGGTAGATTTACCATAGCTGTGCGCCAAGCCATACGTGCAGTACTTTGGGGAGTTTTGCTTGTGGCTTGTGTGCAAGGTCTTTTGTGTGGACTTGGCTTTGCTGTTGCTGCATTACCAGGTTCTGCATTTTGGGGCTTGGTTGCAGCACTTGTAGCACCTATCCCATTACTTGGTACTAGCATTGTTTGGATTCCTGCTTGTATATATCTTTGGTTTGCAGTTTCCAAGGGCACATCCATAGGACTTATGATTTGGTGCATGCTTATAGTGGTGGGGGCCGATAATTTGTTAAGGCCATTATTTTTACGTGGCGGGTTGAATACATCCTTTGCCGTAGTGCTAATAGCCATACTTTGCGGCCTTGTGGCTTTAGGTCCTGTGGGTATTGTGGCAGGACCTGTGCTTGCGGCTTTTGCCCTGCAAGCAGCACGCGAAGTAGAAATTGCCGGAGATGACTAATACACTAAAATGCTATAGTAAAAATATTTCTTACGCACTGTTTTTATGGTCTGCCACACGTAGGCTAAAGTCAGCAGCTTTGGCCGAATGCGTAATCCTACCTACAGAAATATAATCAGCTCTGCGGCTAACTCCATCTGCTAGGGCCAGTTCACGGATGTTTTCTAGGCAAACATTGCCACTAATCTCTGCTTCTTGGTTTGCTGGGATATGAGGTAGGCATTGTTTGAGTGTTTGAATATCCATATTATCTAGCATAATGCGCTCAACATTAGCTTGTATAGCCTCTTTTACATGTTGCAAATTGCGACATTCGACTTCAATGGGTGGACAAGGATTGTATGTCTTTCTTAAGGCTTGCACAGCCTGTATGATTGAGCCCGCAGCGTCTATGTGATTATCTTTTAGCATGAGCATTTGGGTGAGGTTAAGCCTATGATTATGGCCACCTCCAACGCGTACGGCATATTTTTCAGGCCATCTAAGGCCTGGTATGGTTTTTCTGGTGTCTAATAACTTTACCCCTGTTCCTTCAAGAGCCTGTACATAACTACGTGTTAGATTAGAAATACCAGAAAGATGACTTATAAAATTTAAGATAACTCGCTCAAGCTTTAATATATCAATGGCTGGCCCTTCAAGGTATGCAATGGCGGTTTCATTGGAAACTTGGTCGCCTTCTTGTACAAGTGCTTGCCATGAGCATAAATTCCCACCCAATTGTTGATGAATATGAAAAATAATTGGGATTAAAGGCAAACCTGTAACCAAACTGTCTTGTTTTGACCATATACTAGCCTTTATATGGTGCTTTGGAGCAAAAATACCCTGAGCAGTTAGGTCTGGACCATCTTCTTCCAAGGCCAAAGCAATGGAGGTTTTGAGATGATGCATACCTTCTGTGGTAAAACTTTCGTGAAAAAGTGTATATGGCATGGCTTGTCCTAATAAGTTCTTAATGTTACAAGACTGCTCGTGAGCATGCAGACCTTATGAGTCAAGGTCTTTATTTTCATTTGAATATTGACGTGTTAAATTTAGAATTTAAGACCTATTTTAGTCAAGGTTAATTCGGTATTTATAATATCCTTTTGTATATTTGTTAAATTTATTTAGCGTAGGTTGTTATATGTCAGATTCCACCCAACAAAAACCCCAAACACCAGATATAGAAGATGGCGCATATAAGGCTGGTGACTGGATGCAAGTGCCTGCAATTTGTCGTGAAGATGCGCAAGGTGATGCATCTTTTGCTCACCCTGCGGACATGGCTGACCATATTGAGAACCTAAGTCTTGAAAAACAGGTTTGTGTATTACGGCATTTACCAAAGGAAGACGCGGCCGAAGCCTTAGCTGAGCTTGATGAAAATGTGGCTGTTGACGTACTTGAAAATCTCGACCCAGATACAGCGGCACAAATTATTGCTGAAATGTCTCCCGATGATGCAGCTGACGTCTTGGATGAACTGGACGAAGATCATCGCGACGCTCTATTAGATAAGCTTGGTAAAGAAGATTCAGAAGAATTACGCAATCTTCTAAGCTTTGACCCAGATTCGGCTGCTGGGGTTATGAATACAGAAATCATTTTAATTGATGAACATATTTCTGTAGATGAGGCCATAGTACAAATTCGCAACGAAATGGAAGATAAAGAAAGTCCATACTATGCCTATGTGGTGGATAATCATGATACATTGGTAGGTGTACTTTCTTTGCGTGATCTTATGCTTTCTCGCCCTGGGACGCTTATTCAAGATGCTTTATCCAATCATAGTGTGATAAGTGTTCCATATGATATGGAAAAGGGTGAAGTAGCTAATTTGCTTTCGCACTATAACTTCATGGCCATGCCGGTGGTAGACCATGAAGGGCATATTATGGGTGTTGTAACTTACGATGATATTTTTGATATTATACATGACGAAGCAAGTGCCGATATGCTTGGTATGGTGGGAGCAGACCCAGAAGAAACTATTGATACACCTTGGCTTGAGTCGGTACGCAAGCGTTTGCCGTGGCTTATGATAAATTTATTTAATTCTGCTGTGTCGGCTTCGGTGGTTTATATGTTCGAAGAATCCATTGCCACCATGGCTGTGCTTGCGGTGCTTATGCCCATGGTTGCCAATCAGGCTGGTAATACCGGTCAACAGGCCTTGGCAGTAATTATTCGTCAATTAGCCACTGATCGCTTTGATGCTAAAAAGTCTTGGATGGCTGTGCTTAGAGAAGGTAAAATAGGTTTTATTACAGGGTCAATTATGGCTGTGTGTGCTTTTTGTGCTGTATGGGTTTTTACTAAAAATGCAGTACTTAGCTTAGTTATGGGCGGGGCATTGCTTTGTGATATGACTTTGGGAGCTATTGCTGGTGGTTCTATACCGCTTATTTTTCGTGCACTGGGGCGAGATCCGGCTCAAGCCTCCAGTATATTCCTAACCACCATAACCGATGGTGCCGGATTTTTTATCTTTCTAGGTCTTGCTACATTATTTTTATTTTAGTCTGTTGAACAAACTAATATTTGTAAATAGCCTTACTTTACAGAAATAATTTCTATTGCAAAAGTAAGAGCTTTGCCAGCAAGGGGATGGTTTGCATCAAGGGTAATTTCATTATCTGTAACCTCAGTAATGGTTACATTCATGGTTCCTTCTTCATTAGATAACTGTAATTCTAAACCTTCTTCGGGCTTTATATGCTCAGGTACTTCATTACGGTCAACGGTAAAGATAAGCTCTAAATCAGTTTCACCATAAGCATTTGCAGGTTCAATATTTACGGTCACACTATCTCCGGCTTCACGGCCCATGACCGCAGCCTCAAATCCGGGAATAAGCATGCCAGATCCCATAACAAACTCTAAGGGTTCACGCTCTCTTGACGAGTCAAATACACTTCCGTCAGCAAGGGTTCCTGTATAATGTACTTGAACCGTATCACCATCTTTAATTGGCATAATTTTCTCCAAAATTTATTTACTTACCAAACAGCAAGTTCGTGTGTACTATCAGTTTATGCGGCAATTAGCAACTAAAACACAACTTGCCAATAATCATCTAGCTGTTTATATTTTTATTTATGCAAACAATAAGGAGAGATATATGCGCTTAGTAAGTTTTATCCATATTGATAATCCTAAACAAATACACTGGGGTATATGGTATGATGACTATGTTTTGGATGTGCAAATTGCAAGACCAAGCTTGCCATCTAGTTTACGTCTTGCCATTGAACAGTCAAATGAGGTTGTCCCCGCCCTAAAAGAAATTTTTGCAACACAAGATTCTATGGATGTGGCAAAAATTCCTTTTAATAAAGTAAAATTACAAGCTCCATACCTAGATCCACCACGTAATATTTTATGCACGGGGATTAATTATGCTGAACATTTAGATGAATTGGTACGCCCATTGTCTGTAGAGCAAAAGTTACCCGAATATCCATTTATTTTTACTAAACCTCGCACTGCCATAGCTCATCCAGAAGCAGCAGTGGAATGTCATGCAAATATTACTGATAGCTATGACTATGAGGTAGAATTAGCTGTTATTATAGGAAAAAAAGGGCGTGATATTAGCAAGGAAGCTGCTCTTGATTATGTTTTTGGCTATTCCATTATGAATGATTTATCAGCTCGTAATATCCAACGTCGCACCAGTCAGTGGTATTGTGGCAAAGCTCTTGATGGCTCTGCTCCCTTAGGTCCTTGTGTTGTGCTTAAAGACTATATTAAAAATCCTCAAGATTTACGTATCACAAGCCGTATTAATGGCGAAACACGCCAAGACTCCAATACAAAAAATATGCTCTTTGATGTGGCTACCCTTATACATATTGTATCTCAAGGCACAAGTATATTACCAGGAGATATTATTGCTACTGGTACACCCTCTGGAGTTGGCATGAGCTTTAACCCACCAAAATATTTAAAACCTGGTGACGTAATGGAATTAGAAATTCAAGATATAGGCGTGTTGCGTAATTCATTGATTTAAATAATTGGTACTAATTTAAAAAAAATAAAAAATAGCTTAATTTTTTTGTTGACATGGACCTGCCATTTCGTATAGAAAACCTAGGCGCGGGCAGTTAGCTCAGCTGGTAGAGCGCCGCCCTTACAAGGCGGATGTCGGGAGTTCGATCCTCTCACTGCCCACCAGAGATTTCAGGCACTTAAGACGAAAGTTTTAAGTGCCTATTTCTTTTTAAATGTTTTTGTACCACGTTTGGCCACATTTTTTTTATGTCTTGTGATAAAAAATAACTTTAGGAGAAGGCCATGCTACAGATTTTCCCCCAAAAAGAGGGGCAAGTCATATAAAACTTAACTATTATTACTTTCTTGGTCATGTATGTCCTTATATACGTCACGTAAAGAGTGAGCTATGGCTACGTCTTTGGCATATTTGGTAGAACAATCCACGTAGTTATGCGCAACATGGCTTGGCATGCAAAAAAGCACGGTCTCCCATATGGTATTGGAGCAATGTTTTAAATAAAATGTATAATAAGGATTAATGGCAAGTATTTGCTTATAAATTCTGAAGATATCATCTGGTCTATGATAAATACAAACCGCCAGTTTAGGATGAAATTTTGTAATGGTGTTTTTTGCACCATGAAGCGCGTCTTTTTCTGAACCTTCTATATCAAGCTTTATAAAATCTAATTGCTCTAAGGCCTGCTCTTGTACAAATGAGTCAATGGAACGAATATTTATACAAACGTCACCTTGCTGCAAAATAGAAGACCCAGGGTTGCTTTGTTCGGCCACATATACTTGTCCATCACTATGACTTATGCCTACTTCCAATGCTTGTACTTGGGGTAGGTGCTTGGTATTTGTATTAAGCGTGTTAAATGTTTTTGCCATGGGTTCAAAGGCAAATACTCTCCCATTTTCTCCCACAAGCTCGGCAAAATATACTACGGTATTTCCTGTAAATGCTCCGGCATCTATCACAATATCGCCAGCTTTTACTTTACAATCTTTATATTCATAACCTTTAAGAATCCATGTTTCTACTCGGTCAAGGATGTAGTCTCCATAAACTCCAGGAAAATTTTCTGCAAGAAGCAAAAGCTTTTGCCAAATGTTCTTGGGGTAGAGTGAATATATGTCTGTAACAATGTCATTGGGCACGCTAAAATATAATGTGCGCAAAATAATAAGTTTTAAAAAAGTTTCTTTAGATACACTATCCTCAAGAGCGTCATAGAGAGCTAAAATTTCATGCCAATGATGCAAATCAGACAAAGCATGCAAAGGTCGTGGAGGTTGAAAATCCATATGTCCACTTGCATCTTGTAAGGCTTTTAATAAACTTTGGGTTAAAATATGCATATTATTTTTAAAATGGTGAAAAATTGGTGAAAAATGTTAAAAACTGTTTGGTGTGTGTTTATTTCAAAAATATAAAAAGGACTTAAAGCATCTTACTCTAAGTCCTAGAAATTTATGGAGCCAACTGGGAGAGTTGAACTCCCGACCTACTGATTACGAATCAGTTGCTCTACCATCTGAGCTAAGTTGGCGCGTGGAGATCAATATATGTAGTTATTTGTTATTACTAGCTCTTAGATTAGCTTTACCTATTTTACGTGCAACCTTAGCAGCAGAGTTAGGGGAAGCAAAGCCAGCTTCGATAAGCTTTTTTGCTTCATTATCGCGGGTGATGCGTCCTTTGCCCCCAAGAATAACCCCAATCAGTTGTACATTGCCACGTTTAGCTGTGAAAATGAGGTTGTGACCCGATGCAATGGTCCAACCTGTTTTAAGTCCATTAACGCCATTTACCTTGCCTAAGAGCTTATTGGTTGCCCTATGGACTATGCCATTATGCGTAAAGGACTTTGTGTTATGGTAGTGCATGGCCTGAGGGTGAGCACGAAGATAGCTCCTTGCCATCTTTAGCATGTCATAGGCAGTTGTAAACTGGCCTTCGGCTGGTAAACCATGTGGATTTTTGAAGGTGCTATTACGCATACCCAGCTGCTTTGCTTTAGCATTCATAAGTTTAACAAACTCCTGACTTGATTTAGCAAGTTGCTGGGCGCAAGCTAGGGAAGCATTATTGCCTGATGATACCGCCATGCCCATAAGTAGTTTTTCTAGGGTAATCTTTTCACCTTTTTTTAGGCGCATACGTGATCCACCTGTTCTAATGGCGGATGAACTTACTTTAGTAGTTGATTTTAATGAAATTTTTTTATTTTTGACCATGTCAAGAGCCACATACATGCTTAAAACCTTGGTTAAGGATGCTGGTGGAATAAGGTCATATGGGTTTTGCTTGTATAAAATACGCCCCGTGCTCATATTCATTAGTATTGCTGAGCGGGCAGTTATTTCGGCTAGGGCATGGCTTACATTGGTAAGCACAAATATACAGATAAATATTGAAGCATAGCGAATGACACGCACAATAAATTCCTCTATGTAGCTAATATTAAAATAGTACCTATTTTATGCAGTCAAAAAAACCGCACTAACGACTTATAATCTAAAAAAATATTAATGTCAAAAAAATAAATATTACTCACATCTGTAAGGTAAATTTGAGTAAATTAGATTTACAAATGAGATATGTCAAAATGAGGAGCTTCATAACATATTTAATTTATAAATATTTTGAAACTAACAATTGTGAGAATGACATTTAAAATCATTCATCCCTTGAGGATTTCCGCACTACTTTTTGCACAAAAAAAATTATTAAATCTGTAATTTAATTGTGAGCTAGCAAACTTTGTTACAAATTTGGCAAATTATGCCTATATTTATTATTTTTATTTTCCACACCACTGGAACTAATCTATCTTTATTTTTAACGATTAAACGTCAAAAAGCATTTCTAAATCTTCGCGCGTAAGTGAGTGCAAAGCATCTTTTCCGGGAATGATAGCTTCGGCAACACCGCGTTTAGCTTCTTGTAATTTTAGTATTTTTTCTTCAACAGTATTTTGGCAAATAAGTTTATAAGAAAAAACTTGTCTTGTTTGTCCAATGCGATGTGTCCTGTCTGTGGCTTGGCTTTCAACAGCAGGATTCCACCATGGATCATAGTGGATAACGTAGTCAGCTGAGGTTAGGTTTAAGCCTGTACCTCCAGCTTTTAAAGAAATTAAGAAAATAGGTATGTTAGGGTCATTATTAAATAAATCTACTTGCTCAAAGCGATTTTTACAACCGCCATCCAAGTAGCAATATGGTATTTCAGAAGCTTGTAGCCACTGTCTAATAATGTGTAACATTTGAACAAATTGTGAAAACACCAGTACTTTGTGGCCGCCTTCAACAATATCCATGACCATATTCTTAAATGCGTCAAATTTACCTGAAGGTAGGTTGTTAGAAAACCCTGGAATATCGATCTTCAACAGGCGTGGATGACAACAAATCTGACGCAATTTGAGTAATGCATCAAGAATGGACATTTGGCTTTTGCCAATACCCTTTTCATCAACGTCGGCCAGAACTTGGGCTTTAAGCTTCTGTGCAAGGGCGGTATAAAGTTCTGCTTGGGCTTCTTCTAAGGCGCAACAAGTCACGCTTTCTACCTTTGGAGGTAGATCTTTTGCCACTTCAGATTTGGTGCGGCGCAAAATAAATGGACGCACTCTGGTACGCAAATAATCTAAGGTTTCTGCATCTCCATCTTTAATGGGCTTGACTATGCCGCGTTGGAATGAGTGCTGTGAGCCAAGAAATCCCGGCATGAGAAATTCAAATAAAGACCATAATTCAAATAAGTTATTCTCAATAGGTGTACCAGACAGACATAATCGCATCCTAGCATTAATATGTCTAACGGAGCGTGCAGTTATGGTGTTTGGATTTTTGATGTTTTGAGCTTCATCAAGAATAATTGTGTTAAATTCATATTTTTCAAATTCTTCTAAGTCACGACGTAATAGAGCGTAAGTAGTAATAATAATATGAGATGATGAAATTTGTTTAAACATATTTTCGCGGCGTGTACCGTAAATGATTAGCCTTGATAAGTTAGGAACAAATTTTTCAGCCTCACGGTCCCAGTTTGGTAATACAGATGTTGGTACAACAATTAAATTGGGGCCTTCAAATTTATTTTCAACCATATGTTGAATGAAGGCAAGTGTTTGAACTGTTTTACCTAAGCCCATTTCGTCAGCTAATATACCTCCAAAACCATACTCTGAAAGGAAGTTGAGATAGGAGATACCTTGCTGTTGATATGCGCGTAGCTCAGCATTGAGTCCTTTTGGTACATCAATGGTACGTACTTCTCGGAAGTTACGAATTTTATCACGCAGGTTATTCCAGAATGAATCTGTATGCACTGTGGGGAAGTCATCCAAAAGGTTGTCAAGTATAGGGGCTTCAAATTGTTGAAATTTTTGCTGTGGAGGTTTGCTAATATCAAGACCCAGAGCATGTAATTTATGAGCAATTTTTTCAAGCCATGTTTCAGGAAGACTTGCATATGAACCATCTTTAAGCTGCACGTAGCGTTTGCCCTTAGTCCAAGCTTTCCAAATTTTTTCTAATGCTACAGATTGGCCGTCATATTCAATTTCGATGTCAAGATTAAACCATTTTTCGTTTTCTTCGCTTTCTACGGTGGCAGTTATGACAGACTGAGATGTGCGTACCTTATAGCGTGAGAGAGCTTTTTCTCCATATACTCTAAAAGTTTCTAAAAGTGTTGGGTAAGAGTCTAATAAAAAGGCAATGGCTTCTTCTGGTTCTAAAAACCATAGTTTATTGCTACGCTGTTGGAAACCCATTTGCGCAAGCATATCTAATAGTTCTGTTTCTTCTAATTGATGACGGCGTACCAAGTAGGTAGACCCGCTATAAGAGTAACTACCGGTCTGGAAGTCTGGATTAGGTCCATTTAATAAAAATTCACCATGTATGGTTTCATAAATATTTTCAATTTCAAGAGTTAAAAGGCTACCTTCTTCATCAAGGAATAATTTAGGATTATAGCTTGCAGGTTGGAATATGGGGGCCATTAGTTTCAAGAAATTTTGTGGCTCATAAAGATTGCTATCGGGCAGTCGAGTCCACACGCGGTCTAAAAATTCAGAAATTTCTTCATGTGGAACTACGGGCCTTGTGTAGAGCAAATCATGCACTAGGGCCAAATCAAGACCGGTTTGTACAGGGTAAAAACTTTTGTTATAACAAACCCATATGGGCATTTGTCCGTGAAAAGTAATTTCTTCTTCGCTATGCTGGGCAAGGGCAATGGGTGGCCTGCCTTCATGTAGTATAAGCAAGGAAAAGCTAAAGCCTTCCTCAGACATTTCTGGCTTAAGTTTTAGTACAAAGGTAGTACTTTCTATATTGCATATTTTATCGCTATCTTCCCATAAAATGTAGTATTCATTTCGTATGGCCCAAAAAAACCAAGATACCAAGCCTTCTGGAATTTCTATTTTATGCCCATAATAGTCCTGATGTTGGCCTATTTGGCGTGATACATCAACAAGCTGTGGGGATTGTTCACACCACTCTGGGTTACGGATAATTTGTTCCAGTGTAATTTCGTTATGTACGCTGGATATACCGGACTTATTTTGTCGTCCGCGGAAAAAAGCCACAGCAAGCCGCCCAGGTTCAGGGTAAAAGCGGAAAATAAGATAGTGGCGACCTGGTTCAGGTTCCATTTCTGTGGAAAAGTAAGAGCGAAAGCTAAGTTTCCAATCAGATCGAGTAGATACAGGGGCTTCCTGCACGTCATCGTCATGTAAATCATTCAAAAAATGTATGGCTATGGCAGCAACATGCCTACAAACTCCTGAAAAAGCTTCGGAGCAATTACATTGATGTTTTAAAATATAATCATCAATGTTAATATGTAGTTCTGGGGTATAAACCTGAAAATCCTCACCTTGGATGGTGCCTGCAACTTCCCAAAGTGCATTATTTTGGGTAATATTGATTTTTTGCACACCACCTTCGGATAGAATATATTGACCACTGTCTCTAATATATTCTGGAATGGTGTCTTGGGTAAAGCTTTGCACAAGGGTGCGCAGTGCATTTTTTTCGGCCCGTGTCATGTTAATCAACCTCTAATAGCGCAGATTTCGTATGAAAAATAAATGCCTTAATTGTAATTACATGAAGAAAACCAACGGATTTTCACGCTTGCATGCAAATACCAAGTGTTTTACAAGGAATTAGCTATGAACTCAATCAAAGTAACGGAATGTAAAATTTTTTTCAAGTAAAACTATGTTGTGAGTAGCATCTTTTTATGTAATTGTAAAAATAAATCATTAAAAATGGGTATTTATATGCATATAAATTTTAATTTTTTTTGTGGGAATGGTTGGAAGTTAGGTATAGTTGCCAGTATTTATATACTTAGTGTTTTAGTTTTTCCTATGCATGCCTTAGCTATTGACCAAGGTAAAGCAGCCAAAAATGTTTTGCCGGATACACCTGTAGATGGTGGACATATTGTTTTTGGTAGTATTGGTGAGGCTTCAAATCTTATACCTTATTTAGCCACTGATTCAGCCTCGCATGATGTGGCGGGCTTATTGTTTGTATCCTTGCTAAGATATGATAAAAATCTCCAAATAGAAACTTTTGCGGCAGAAAAGTATAATATAGAAAATGAGGGTAAGCTGATACGTTTTACCTTAAAGCAAGGCATTTTGTGGGAAGATGGGGTGGAGCTGACGGCTGATGATGTGGAGTTTACATGGAAAATTGTCACCGATCCTAAAACTGCATCTCCATATGCCGAAGATTTTTTAGCGGTTAAGGAGTTTCGTAAAACTGGTCGATATACATTTGAAGTATATTATGAAAAATATTTTGCGCGTGCTCTTAGTTCTTGGATGAGTGCCATTTTACCAAAGCATATTTTAGAGGGTCAAGATTTAAGAAACACACCTTTTGCACGCAAACCCATTGGGGCAGGACCTTATAGACTTAAAAGTTGGGAATCTGGTTTACGCGTAACTTTAAGTGCTTCTCCAACTTATTTTTTGGGTAAACCACACATTGATACTGTAACATATAGAATTATTCCTGATATTTCTACCATGTTTTTAGAAACGCGAGCTGGACGCTTAGACGTGATGAACTTAACCCCACAACAATATTTGCGCCAAACCAGTGGTGCACCTTGGGATAATGAGTTTCATAAATATAGGTATTTATCGTCAGTATATGTTTTTATGGGTTTTAATATGTTGCATCCATTTTTTAAAGATGTGCGCATGCGTAGAGCTATATCTTACGCCATAGATCGTGAGGGTATTGTTAAAGGTGTGCTAATGGGCCAAGGTGTTCCAGCTTTTGGGCCATATAAGCCAGGGTCTTGGGCCTATCATGATAAATTACAGGCTGTGGAGCAAAATATAGCTAAAGCTAAGTCATTACTTAAAGAACTTGGTTTTACTGATATGGATAAGGATGGTATCCTAGAAAAAGATGGTCAAGACTTAGCTTTTACCATATTAACAAATCAAGGCAATGAACAACGTATCCTAACGGCCATTGTTATTCAAAGTCAGTTAAAGGCAGTAGGCATTGATGTGCAAATTCGCACGGTGGAATGGGCAGCCTTTATTAAGGAATTTGTGGATAAAGGCAGCTTTGATGCTGTAATACTAGGCTGGACCATTGGGCAAGACCCTGATATTTATGAGGTGTGGCATTCATCTAAAGCTAAATCTGGCGGATTAAACTTCACCCGCTATATTAACCCCAAGGTGGATGAGCTTTTGGAAACTGCCCGCGCAACTCCAGATATCGCAAAACGTAGAGCTTTATATCACGAACTACAAGAGGTAATGCATGCAGAGCAGCCTTATTGTTTTTTATTTGTGCCATATGCTTTGCCTGTGGTGCAGTCACGTTTTAGTGGTATTGACCCAGCCTTAGCAGGTATTATGTATAACTTTGATGAGTGGTGGGTTCCAAAAAATTTACAGCGTAATGCCAAAAAACCATAATTTTGCACATACTAGGTAGCATATGATTAGAATTCAAGAAATAATGGACCAAGTTGCTTCAAAAAATGTTGATGCAAATCTTGCACTTATTCAAAAGGCTTATGTATATGCTGCTTCGGCCCACTCTGGTCAAACGCGCCTTTCTGGTGAGCCATATCTTTCACACCCATTGGCTGTAGCCTACTCACTTGCTGAGCTTGGCTTTGATGAAGCTACTGTAGTAGCTGGTCTTTTGCATGATACAGTAGAAGATACTAGAGCTACAGTTGAGGATATAGATGCAGAATTTGGAGAGGATGTAGCTGACATTGTTGATGGAGTGACTAAGATTAGTGATATTCCATTTGACTCCAAGGAAGTGGCTCAAACAGAAAATATACGCAAGATGATTCTTGCCATGTGCCATGATTTACGTGTGCTTATGGTTAAGCTTGCGGATCGTATTCATAATATGCGTACTTTAGATTTTCAAAAAGATCATAAAAAAAGACGTATTGCTACAGAAACCATGGATATTTATGTGCCCCTAGCCAATAGGCTTGGTTTACACCGCATTAAGCAAACTTTAGAAGATTTAAGCTTTAAGTATCTGCAGCCGGAAATTTATAAAGAAATCACCAATTGGCTTGATGATAATCAAGTGGTTGAGCGAAGAATTATTGATAAAGTTGTAGGGCATATCGAAAACTTAATTAGTAGCAACAAGATTGAAGGCAGTGTTTATGGTAGAATAAAACATAAATATAGTATTTATAAAAAAATGCAGCAGCTTTCACTAACCCTTGATGAAATGCATGATATAATGGCCTTTAGGGTTTTGGTAAAAGATATTAAGGACTGTTACGCTGTGTTTGGCCTTGTACATTCACAATGGCGTCCTGTACACGGACGGCTTAAGGATTATATTTCTGTACCTAAAGCTAATGGTTATCAAAGTTTACATACCACTGTAATTGGCCCTGAAGGTGAGCGTATTGAAATACAAATTCGTACTGAAATGATGCATAGGCAAGCTGAGCATGGTGTGGCTTCGCATTGGCTATATAAGGAAAAGGGTAAGGTAAGCCCTAAAGATTTAGAACAATTTTCTTGGCTACAAGAAATTTTTGAACGCCAGCGTGATGAGAGTGACTCTAAAGAGTTTATGAGCACCTTAAACCTTGATTTGTATAAGGATGAAATTTACGTTTATACACCTAATAATGATGTCATACAATTGCCTCAAGGTGCTACACCACTTGATTTTGCCTTTTATATTCATACTAAGGTTGGGCATCATTGCTCCGGTGGTAAGATAAATGGTAAACTACTGCCGCTTTCGACACCTCTTAAAACTGGTGATGTAGTAAGCATTGTAACTGACCAGTTGCGTAATCCCAATAGAGATTGGTTAAATATTGTCAAAACTTCTAAGGCCCGTAGTTATATTAGGCATTATTTACGCACAGAAGAAAAAGCACGTGCTTTGGCCCTTGGGCGTGAAATGCTTGAAAAGGAAGGACGTAAACTTAGCCTTAATGTGAGTAAAGCCCTAAAAGGCGGTCAGCTTAGTACAGTAGCTCAAGATATGAATTATGACAGTGTAAATGATTTATTTGCAAGTGTTGGTTATGCACATCATACCCCACGCAAGGTGCTTAATAAATTATATGCTGTATTACATCCTGATGAAGTTGGCGCTCAAGTTGAGCATAGCGTTAAGCCTAAAAGCATCAAGGAAGTAAGTACCGCCGGAGTTAAGATTAGCGGTGTAGATGGTGTACTTTTGCGTTATGCTAAGTGTTGTAATCCTGTGCCTGGGGATGGAATTATTGGTTATATTAGTATAAATAATGGTATTGCCGTTCATCGAGTGGATTGCTCCAATGTACCTAATATGGAACCGGATCGTTTAATGGCGGTTTATTGGGACGGTGAAGAGGATAAGCCATATCTTGCACGTATTAATGTGTTGGTAAAAAATGATCGTGGTGTGCTTGCACAAGTTACTCAAAGCTTGGCCGATTCAGCTGTAAATATTGATTCTTTATCAGCGCATGGCTTAGTTGATGGTAAGGGTGAACTAGATATAACCATTGAGGTACATCACGTTAGTCAGTTATATCAAGCCATAGACAAAATAAAAAAACTACCTCCTATCATTGAAGTTACCCGTACTTCAGAGTAGTGATGTTCTTTTAATTGGTACTTTAACTATTTACGCTTAAACATTTTTTCTAAATCGTGAGCTGTGAAGCGCAATACACAAGGGCGTCCATGCGGGCAATGTTCGCGCATGGGTGTTTCTAGCCATTGTTTAATAAGTTCTAGGGCTTCATCTTGGGTGAGTTTTTGACCAGCTTTAATGGAAGCCTTACAAGCATAAGAAATAAATAGCATATCAAGGTCATCCTTACGCCCAGCCAAGGCCTCGCGCAAAAAAGTTTTAGCTTCTCCGCGTTCTAGCATGGGAGGCAGGGCGCGGATAATTAGGTTTTGTTGGTCAAGTTCTATTACAAAGCCAAGTTTTTCTAACATGGGGCGCAATTCAAGAGTGCGTTCTATTTCTGCTGTATGCAAGCTTAATTCTAAAGGCAGGGCCAGCAGTTGACCAGTACCAACTAAGGCATTGGCTTGCATGCGCGTAAATAATATTCGTTCATGTACGGCATGTTGGTCTAATAACAGTAAGGTATCATGTTCAGATTTCAATACTAAATAGGTATCATCAATCTGCCCCCAATATTGCATAGAGCCAATATTAGCTTTTGGGCTGTTATGTTGCAGATGCTCCCCTTGATTTAGTCTAAAAGCATCTTGTGTGTAATCTTCGTAAGTTGTGTTATTATCAAGACAAATGCCAAATTCGCCACTATCTTCACTAAGACCATTATTTAAATTTGCGCTATAAATAACCGACTGGTTGTCTGGTATGATGAGCTCTGCACTTGTAGTTTGATGGGGTAATATTTTTTTACCACCCATGATGGAATTATCATCAACCCTACCCCAAAAGCCTTGCGCGCGTGGTAAAAATTCTTGGCTAATATCTGGATTAACCTGCCTTAAGCTAGTGTTTTCTGGGTTGTCTTGTGCAAAATCATTGATAATTTTAGCATTATTTGCCTCAAGCATACTTAGTATACCGCGACGTACGGCAGAAAATACACTTGATGTATCACGAAAGCGAATTTCTGTCTTGGCAGGGTGCACATTAACATCCACTTCCTCAGGGTCAATTTCAATGAAAATAACAACTTGTGGATAATCCTTGGTGGTTAAGCAGCCTTTGTAGGCTTCGCGTACAGCAGCCGAAAGGGTTTTATCTTGAATGGCCCGTCCATTTACATAAAAAAGCATTCGATCAGATCGCGGTTGACTGGTATGAGGCAGTGCGGCCATGCCGTGGGTGCGTATGCCATGGTGGCTGTGGTCAAAGCTACGCATGGCTTCCATAATTAAAGGAGGCCAAAGTTCGTTTAGTCGCTGGCTTAGGTTTTGATTAGGCCCAAGATTTAAAGTTTCGCGCCCTCCAAGGCTAAGACTAAAACCAACTTGGCTTTTAGCTATGGCCAAACGTGTTAGCCATTCTTGGGCTTTTTTATTTTCAGTACTGGGGCTTTTTAAAAATTTTAATCGTGCTGGGATATTAGCAAATAGGTCTCGAACTTCTACAATGGTACCACGTGGCAAGGAGGCTGGGGTACTACTGATAATCTTGCCATACTCCACATGAAGGCTATGTGCTAAATGAGTTTTGGTGGGACTTTGGCTCAAAGCAGAGGTAATACTAAAGCGCGAAACCGAGGCTATGCTGGGTAAAGCTTCACCTCTAAAACCATAAGAATGTATGGACAAAAGGTCGTTGAGATCATGTATTTTACTGGTAGCATGACGAGTAACAGCAAGCTCCAACTCATCGGCTGCAATACCATGCCCGTTATCTTGCACTCTAATACAACCTTGTCCGCCATTTTCAAGTTGGATAGAAATTTGACTAGCTCCGGCATCAAGGGCATTTTCCACCAATTCTTTAAGGACGGAGGCTGGTCTTTCCACCACCTCTCCGGCCGCAATTTGATTTCTTAATTCGGGTGATAATAAGTTGATGGAGCGTTTTTGCATATAATTTATATAATGATTTTTATATTATGCTGTAATTTCCTCAGCTCTAAAATCTTGCCAATCCTTGCATACGGCTTGATATCCAGCTTTAGCTAGGGCTTTGATCATTTGTTCTGTACTGCGATGGTCAGAAATTTCAAATTGGCCCACGTCACTACCTTTAGTAGCACGTCCACCCACTGCTGTGGAAACTCCGGCTGAAACTCTGGTGACTCCAAGTTCTATGACATGATCACGCATAAAGGCACTTTCGCGGCTTGAAACTGTAATGCCTGCTCGCGGTAAAAAGCATCTCAAGGCTGTAATATATTGCACAAAACTACGGTCATCAAGAGCATGAGGAACATCAAAATTACCTTCATGCGGACAAAGCCTAGGCACAGAAACACTTACCTCAACTCCTGCATGCTGGCGTTGCAACCACCAAGCATGCAATCCGGTGCAAAATCCATCATGCTCAAGGGATTCAAGACCAAGCAAAGCTCCTATGTTAACGCTATACATACCCCCAAGTACAGCGCGGCCAGGTGCATTTAGTCTATAATTATAGTCACGTTTTGGTCCAGCAGGGTGTAGCCAAGCATAAAGTTCTTCGTTATAGGTTTCTTGAAAAAGTGTCATACTATCTACGCCATGCGCATTTAGCATGGCATATTCATCCACACTCATGGCATATACTTCAATACCAACGGATGCAAAATGTGGTTTAATGGCTTTGGCTATTTCTGCTATATATTGAGGTGAAGCTTTGGCTCTGGCATCGCCGGTCAAGAGCAAAATATGCCCAAGCCCTGTGGAAGCAATAGCTTTTGCTTCTGCCACGGCTTCTTCTAGTTCAAGATGGCGTCTTGGTTGCTTGTTACGAGCATTAAAACCGCAATATCTGCACTGATTGGTACAGTGATCTGACAGATATAATGGCGTAAAAAGATTTATAGAACGACCAAAGTGGCGTAAAGTTTCAGCTTTTGCGCGTCTTGCCATGGTTTCTAAATGAGGCAGAGCTTCGGGGCTAAGTAGGGTTAAAAAGTCTTCTACACTTAAATAATCTTTACTTAAAATATGTAAAATCTTTTCAGATGTAGCATTTTTAACAATGCTTTCACGTCGCTCACTATTCCATTCGTTTAAATAATGGGTAAAATCATGCATTACTTATCCAAAAAACCTGTAAGAGGTGATGATGCCACAGCACATCCTTTAACTTCTGCTCCCAGTCCAGCCACATAAGCCGCGCGACCTGCTTGCACTGCTTTGCAAAAAGCTTCAGCCATGGCAATGGGGTTTGTGGCAGAGGCTATGGCTGTATTTACAAGGCAAGCAGCAGCTCCCATTTCCATGGCAGCGCAAGCTTGCGAAGGCTTACCAATGCCTGCATCTACTATGATGGGCAGGTCAATTTCTTCAATTAAAATTCTAATCATTTCCTTGGTGCGTAAACCACGGTTAGTACCAATGGGTGAGCCTAAGGGCATAACAGCATGTGCGCCAGCATCAACCAGAGAACGAGCTACATATAGGTCAGGGTTCATGTATGGTAGGACTATAAATCCTTCCTTTGCTAATATTTCGGTAGCTTTAGCAGTCTCATAACCATCTGGTAATAGGTAGCGTGTGTCTGATATAACTTCTATTTTAATCCAATTCCCGCATCCAGCAGACCTTGCCAGACGCGCTAAACGTACAGCCTCATCGGCATTGCGTGCCCCAGAGGTGTTTGGCAATAATTTCATGTGTTTTGGAATGTGTGACATGACACCTTGCTGGCCTTTTTGCACCCGGCGCAAAGCCACAGTAATAACATTGGCTTGAGAGGCTTTGGCTACATCAGGAATGAGGGAATCAGCTCCATATTTACCAGTACCAATAAAAAGGCGGCTAGTTAGAGTTTCGCCACCCAATGAAAAACTGTGCATATCCATTAACCACCGCCTACAAATTGCAAAACTTCTAAAGTGTCACTATCATTCAATATAGTATTTTCAAAGTCCTTAGCAGGTAAAATTTTTCCATTTAGTTCAACTACTACAACCGCTGGCTCAAGACCTTCCCATTCAAGCAGGGTTACAAGGCTAGTTCCTTCAGATATATTTACATCCTGTCCGTTTAGAATAATACGCATGATTGCTCCCATGCAAAAAAATTTCACGCTATTATAAGACTTTTGCACAATTCATTGTGCGTAGTCTTTCG
>CAYJDF010000008.1:20482-37042 GCA_964368845.1 uncultured Desulfovibrionaceae bacterium | reverse complement strand
CTGCCATCACCAGTTGTTGCGTTTTCTGTTGAAGCACTGCTACTTGAGCTACTGCTTGAGTCATCTTCATCTGTACTTGTATCTGCGCTGATGATATTAGGTTCAGATACGCGACGTACTTCTGAAAGTGGTGTATTGCGTCCATCAGATAGAGTTAAGTATGTAATACCATTATCTGTAGTTACGCCGGATACTAAACCTTCCACAACCATGTCATAATTATAGATGGGTGCACCGTCAGAGTCAGTAAAGGCTGGTACAATTTCATAAACGCCATCAGGTGCATAGGTACCATTATAAGTCTTACCGTCCCATTCAAAGGGATATGTTCCCGCTGCTTGTGGGGGTATGATATAACTATTAACAATACCGTCAGGACCATATACGTTAATGACTGACTGAGCTGGTGTTTCACCAATGGCATAAAGCATACCAGAAATTGTTACATCGCCAGTTTCTGCATCGGTGGTTTTACTAATGACATTACCAGCTATATCCACAGTCTTACCAATGTATGATGTGGCATTAATCATTTCTTGCCCTTGCGTTACGGAAGATAGATTGTTCATACTATCATTTAAGTTCATGAGTTGTTCAAGACTTGAGAATTGAGCTAACTGAGCAATAAATTCCTTATCTTCCATAGGATTTAAGGGGTCTTGATATTGAAACTGCGTAACTAACAACAGCATAAATGCTTCTTTATCAAGTTCACTACCACTTGTATTATTGGCAAGAGCTTGACTAAACTCGTTGCTGGTGTTGGTCATTGCGCTTACTACTGATGACATAACAATTACTCCTTAGGACTTCACAACCTATTTAAGCCACAATGTGCAAAGGTTGCCCTGCAGCTATTGCCGCATGACTATTTAATTGCACACTCTGTTCCAAAGTTGTTTCATCTAGGTTTGTTCCATCATTCCGGACCTTTCCAAGATTTCGTAAGCGTTCAAGAACTTCACGACGGGCATTTTCTTCCTGTCTGGTATTGTGCTCTTGCATGCTGTCCCACTGTTCATACTGGGAATTATTTTCTGGGGTCTGAGTTTGCACTTCAAGCTTGTCTACCTTAACGCCTTGCTGTTCAAGGGTAGCGCGGATATGATCAAGCTGCTTATGCATAAGTTCTGTGGTTTCTGGCTTTTCAGAACGAATGAGCGCGTTTAATTCGCCATTACGTGAGGTTAGAGTAATAGTGACTGCACCAAGCTCTAAGGGGTGTAATTGCAAATCAAGACGCTTAGTCCCGTCTTTGGCAGCGCTAAGCATGGCTTGTTCTACTTGATTAGCTGCTTGATGTGATAGTAAATCCACAGGGGCTTGAGCTTGGGTAGTATTGGTAATATTTTGAGCTAAACCACCAATACCAACCACGGGCGTATTAATATTATTTGCTGTATTATTTGGAATATGTGTAACAGTCTTAACTTCAGCCTTATCTAAAAGACTGTTCAAGTTAGTATCTTGCTTAGAGTTTTTGGATGAATTTTTATCAAAAAGTTCACCAAAGTTCTTGTCTTGCTTGGAGTCAGTAGTTTTAGTTTCAACCTTAGTCTCAGGTACTTCAATTTCGTTTTGTCCATCCAAATGCATATTCATGGTGGACTTTGAAACATCATCAAGACTAGCACGGGTTTGCTTGCTATCACCAGACTTTGCTGTGGCTTGAGCTTGAGCTACAATTTGGGCTTGATTTGCTGTTTCAGCAGACTTGGCAGATGTTTGTCCAGCGCGAGCAGACTCTAGGTTTTTATTAACATTTTCAAGTACGGTTTTTTCAATTAAAAGTTTGCTTTGCTCTGTAGTACGCATGGAGAGGGCATAAGCTTCTTCTTCTTTTAGCATACGTTCTCTAGCAGCTTTTACTATGCTGCCTAGGGTTTCATCAAGAGCTTTTTCAAGTGTGGCAAGTTGTTCTTGTTCACCCTTAAAATCACTAAATGCCGGAGCAAGGAAGTTGCTAAGTTCATTCTTATTTAGCTGTAAAGAATCAAATGGACCAAAGTTGCCTAGTAACTTGGCAGTTGCATCATCAGAAAGCCCAGCGGCCTTAGCAAGTACACTCACATCATTCTTATTAAGAGTAATGCGTGAACCTGCAGGAAGGTTATCCATGGCAGCTACTAAATCACTTAAAAACTTTTGACCATTTTTGCCACTTGTTCCGTTTACATGAGCAAGCAAAGAATTTTCAAGATCTCCGCTGGCATCAATCTTATTAATAATACTCTTTAAGATAGACATCTCTTTATCAGATAGGTCTTGATAATCGCGTATACTATTAAATGATGATAAAACTTGATGTAAGGTTGCCCCATCTGGTTGGTTTGCTAACTTATCAAATTCGGTGAGAGTATCTTCTGATACGCCCTTATCCATTAAATTTTGTCTAAGATCACTTAATTCTTGCTTAGTAAAAAATACTTCTTCAGCGGTATAGGTAGCACCGTCATTAGTTATGGGGTTGTAAGGAGCTTGGGTTAATGGTTCTGATTGAGCTATAGGCTCAAGTGCGACTTCTACTGAATGCGACTCACCAGCATCAACTGCATCACGCGCTTCTTGTTGACGTGCCATTTCATCAGCAAAGCTGCTATCATCACCGTATGATGAATTCATGTATGGATTGTCTAAAGACTCAGAATAAAAAGTAGGCATAATTTGCATGATAACACTCCTTGTGCCACTTACTATTCAAAGAGTGTTCCAAAATAAAAAACTAATTATTTCAATATGCAATTAGATGTGGTAGGAAAATTTTTACGGCAGAAATTGCCTATGGGGTGATAATTGAAGTGTGTTAGAATAATTATTATTAATTTACGTCCACTTACGCTCATGGTACGGACAATTTTTAACTATTTTTTTGATAGCCAATATAATAATTTTTTAAATAATTGAGTGGTATCTATAGGTTTAGTGGTGTGGTCGTTCATTCCTGCATTTAAGCTTTTTTCTCTGTCTTCTTCCAAAGCATGGGCAGTTAAGGCAATAATTGGAATATGAGCAAACCTAGCCTCTTCACGAATGATTTTTGTGGCACTAATACCGTCCATTTTAGGCATTTGTATATCCATAATGACTAAGTCAAAGTTATCTTTATACATTAAATCAACGCCTTCACTACCATCGTTGGCAATGGTTACCTCAAAGCCCACCTCTTCCAAAATACTTTGAGCAATCATTTGATTTATTTCATTATCTTCTACAAGAAGAATTTTCTTGCCTCTATGTTCTAAGCGCAAGAAGTTTTCAAAGCCTTGTTCGTATAATTCTTTATCTGAGTCTTGAGAAACATTCAAATTGGCAATAAAAGCATCGTGCAAGGTAGATGGTTCAAGAGAGTTTATAATTGCAAAACTTTCTGGAGCATTAACTGGTGGTTTTGATGCATAGTATATAATTGGAATATTATTAAAATATAAAGCGTTATCTTTAAGTACACTTTTGATGATAGTGGCTTCGTCAAAATCTTCATGTAAGAGTATAACATCTGGCGCATGCAATGAGTTAGTATATTTGGTCATGGAAATAATATCGCTTGCAAAGTCTAAATGATTATATCCTAGGGGAAGGAGTATTTTTTGCAATGAATTTATGGTCTGTTGATTAGGAAATGCAGCAAGAATATGTATGTCTTTTAATGGTTTAGTAATACTAACATTTCTTTGTACTTCTTTTGCTAAGCGACAAGTAAAGTTAAAGGTCGAACCCTTACCAACAGTACTAGTACACCAAATATCTCCACCCATCAGTATAGTTAGATTTTTGCATAGCGCAAGGCCAAGCCCTATGCCGCCATAGCGTCTGGTGCTTGATATGTCTGCTTGAGTAAAGTCTTGAAAAAGCATATCTATTTTTTCTTGAGCAATACCAACGCCAGTATCTTGTACAGAAAAATGTAAGAGGACAGTTTCTTTATTGCCACTTTCCACATGCACATCGATATGTATATTACCTTCATTGGTAAATTTGATGGCATTGGTAACAAGACTAGTTAGAATTTGGTTTAGACGTAGTTCATCACCAATATAGCTTGGTGCTACTTCTGGTGACACATGCACAGTAAAGTCGAGATCTTTTTCACCAATCCATTCTATGGCTGTGGCCTTAATATCATCCACAACATTGCTTATGGCAAATGAATATTTTTCTAAAGCTAGTTCACCGTCTTGGGTTAAAGAAAAATCTAAAATATCATTGATAATATTTAGTAGGGATGCACTGGATTCATTAATTTGTTCAATGTATTCCAGTTGTTTGTCTGTTAAATTCGTGTGTTTTAATAAATGTGTAATGCCTACCACTGCATTCATCGGGGTGCGAATTTCATGACTCATATTGGCCAAAAAATTGCTCTTAATGTCATTGGCCTTAGTGGCAGATTCAGCAAGAGAATTGGCAATTTTGATGGCTTCCTCAAGCTCTTGGTTGGCAACTTTCAGGGCGTTTTGTGCTTCATGTATGTGGGTAACGTCTGAACTTGAGCCAAAACCATAAATTAATTTTCCTTTATTATCAAACGTATACTTACAAGATGAGCGTAACCATTTTATACTGCCATCCTTACAACGAGCGCGAAGCTCAAAATCGCGCATGATGAATTTTTTAGGAGTAGCGGTGAACTTAAATTCTTGAGGGTTAAGCAGTAGAGAGCTAAATGGTTTTCCTAGTACTTCTTCAGGGCTATATTGTAAAACATCTTTTAAGTGTGGAGAAATATAATTGATATTTTGATTTGCATTCACAGACCAAATAATATCACCTGTTGCTTCTTCAACACCACGAAAACGCTCTTGGGCTTCATACAAAGCTTGATTTGTATGTCTACTGTGAATGGCGGTACTTATTAAGGTGCCTGCTGTGCGTAAGATGTCTTCCTCGGCGTGACTCCAAGTATATTCGGAGTGGCAGTTATCAAAACCAACAAAACCCCATAAATGTCCATGGAACATAATGGGAGCGGTTAGGATGGAAATAATACCCTGTGGTTCAAGTACATCTCTTTCGCCTTGAGGCATATTTTTTACTAAATTATTAACACATTTGCCTTGTTGAAATATGCCAATCCAAGTTGGTATACCTTCTTCAACAAGCAAGTTGGTTACAATATCATTGCCTTGCTGTGGCTCAGCGCCTTCAGACCATTCATAAAGCTGTGATGTATAAAGTCTATCATCCTCTGCTGGGTTTGGTGCCTTATGTATGTTCCAAACATAAACTCTATCCACATTGGTAGCATTGCCTAATATGCCAAGCACTTTATTAATTGTGGCGTCAAAGTCTTTACTATCATTAAGTAGTTCTTGAGCAGCCTTGCTTGCTGCTGTGAGCAAAATTTCACGTTTTTGTAAGGCTATTTTAGAAGACGTATGTATGTCGTCATGTATTGAAATTTGGATAAGTACTGCGTTTTTATCTTCAAAAATATATATAACCTTGGCTGAGGTATTGAGATGGGTTTGGTTTTGTTTACCAAGAATTAGGGGAGCAAAAGCACTTGGTGTGTGGCCATTTTTCAATAATTGTACTTGAATATCAATTATCTCTTTAAGACCAGCAAAGTGTGCTGCATGAGGCTCTCTAGCTAAGCAAATATCTGCATCTGGAGATATATTACCAAAACCCATATTGTCAAAAGCCGGATTCCAATCCAAAAGTTTTAATGTGTCTTTTTCAACTACAATAAAAATATCGCTGGAAAGATCTAAAATGGATTGTAAACACGTGTTTGGTATGGTGTATTTCATAAATAAAATATGTTACTAGACTTTTACAATATAAATATTACGCTTCGTTTTTTAGTAGACTTTAATTTTTAAGCTTTGTAAAGCATTTTCTAAATTATGCTATATTGGTACCACGATTCCGATTTAAAATTTATTTATTATTTTAATTATTATGGTAAAATATAAGTTTTGTTTTTTGCACGGCCTTGCGGCCCTATGTGCTACTTTTGTGTTCTTTATCAAAATTTACCTTTTTCATTGTGGCTTCGTCAGCTGGTAGATTTTGAACGCACGTATTCATATACGTTCTGCCTCCAAAATCTACCAGCTTTCTTGCCACAATAAAAAATTCTAAAATTTCAATAAATTCCACAAAACCTGACACACTCATTTTTACTTTGCGTTTACACGCTTGTAAAAATGGTGTCTCCCGAAGGGTGTTTTAAACTACCCTTTGTTTTTGAGTTCGTGCTGCAATTGCTATTTTGCATTCAATCTGAGGCTACTTATATCTCTTCAATATATTAAACTAATTTCTTAATAGTAATCATTCATACAATGACGTGATATTGGTTTTATGTTAGTTATGCTACTCTAAATAGTGGCATAATGCATAGCTACTTACACCAAGCTATGGGCAAAGTGTGCCAGTGACTGGTAAATTTGGGAGAAAGATACTTTTGACGCATGCGCCATGGGGCATCTTGCTCAAGGCCTTCACTGGCATATTTTAGGGCATGCCTGCCAAAGCGATTATTAATGGCATCTAAGGCAGACATAAGCTTCTTAGCGCGGTTTTGTTCTTCTTCTTGAGTGGGGTTAAGGATATTCAGTAAGCTTGCTTGATAGGCATTGGCTGGACAAATATCATAAAGCATTACCCCAGCCTTGGCATAAGCAATATCTGCTTTAAAAGATAAGTCTAAGCCTTGTAGGGCGGCTTGTAGTAATAATTTAGTATTATTAGTAGGCTGAGGCAGTGTAATATGTATGGTCTTGGCGTATTGCTTTTTGGTATGCCTTGATGAGCGAATATACACAGCAATGCCCTTAGCCAGTAAGTTTTCATGGCGAAGGCGTGCGGCTGCATTAACGCTAAAACTGGACAATGCCTCGGCTAAATGATTTTTATCATAAATTTTTACCCCGAAGGAGCGCGATGAAACAAGACTTTGCCTAATGGCATTGGGGGAGCTCTCGTTTATGCAGGAAATACCCCTTAGTTCCATGGCCGTATGCAATCCAGTGATACTAAGTTGTTTTTTGAGCCATAGGTTATCCTTATCGCGTAAGTCTTTGGCCGTATATACTCCATGCATGCGCAATTTTAGGGCATGTCTGCGACCTATGCCCCATACTTCATCCACTGGTACTTGGCTAAGTAGGAGGTCTTGTTCAGCTTTATTAGTCGGAAAGTGAAAAATTCCAGTACCCTTTTTGGCTAAATAATTTGCAAATTTGGCTAAGGTTTTAGTAGGACCAATCCCTATGGATACGGTAATGCCAGTCCATTGCAAGACTCGCTCGCGTAGTGCCAAGGTTAATTCTATGGCATTGGCGCGCTTAGCTCCACTTAGGGGCAAAAAAGCTTCATCGATGGAATATTGCTCCACATGGGGAGTAATACTTTGAGCTGTATCCATAACTCGCTGTGATATATCACCATATAAAGCATAGTTTGATGAAAATACTGCCACATTATGTTTTTTTAAGAGGGAACGGGCTTGAAATTCTGGTGTGCCCATAGCTATGCCAAGGGCTTTGGCTTCAGCGGAGCGGGCTACAATACAACCATCATTATTAGAAAGGACCACAATAGGATGACCTTGTAAGTCAGGGCGAAATACGCGCTCACACGAGGCGTAGAAGTTATTGCAATCCATAAGACCCCAAAGTGTGGGGCTTGTATTAAAGTTTATGGATGACATAGCTTACCACTCCCCAAATATGCACATGTTCACGCTCGGTTATATCAATTTCTTGGTAGTCGGTATTTTCTGGCATTAGTAATACTTTGTTTTTACGGCGCATAAGACGTTTGACGGTTAGTTCTCCGTCCACTGCGGCTATGACAATACGGTTATGGCTAGCTTCTAGGGAGCGGTCTACTATTAGCAAATCACCATCATGTATGCCAGCTCCAAGCATGGACTCACCTTGTGCGCGTAGGAAGAAAGTGGCCGCTGGATTGCGTATTAAGTGGCGATGTAAATCTAGCTGCTGGTCAATATAGTCATCGGCAGGAGATGGAAAACCAGCCGAAACTGTTGAGATGAATAGGTCAATTCCTTCGCGCTCTTCTGGGTCTTGGTGAGCTACACCCACAAAACTTAGTGCAGGGTTTAGAGGTATGGCCTTATTCATAAATCACTTATTTATTCTTGCTTGACTCAATGGCATCTTGAATGGGTTTGGCAAAAAATTCAGAATATCTATCTAGTACCTTAGTAAAATCTGCACCACTTAAAAAGTCTGGTGTAGCCCCAATATTAGACAATTTTTTTTGTACATCAGGGTCGTTTAGGGCCTCGGCAAAAAGTTCTTCATAGCGTTTTACTATGTGCATGGGTATTTTGGGTGGAGCCACAATGCCACAGGCTGAATTATATACATATTCAGGACCAAGAATTTCCGCAATAGTGGGTACGTCTGGTAAGGAGTCATCGCGCTTAACTGAGCTTATGGCAATGGTGCGTAAATCCTTTTGATTTATATAAGCTACCACAGGCATATAACCCACAGTTACATGTTTACCCAAAAGAGCTGCGGTAACAGCGCCGCTACCATCGTAAGCCACATAGGGTAGGTCGGCCTCTGGATAATTGGCCATAACTTTTGCATGAAAAAGACGTTGGGCTGTGAATGAGCCTGGGCTTGCTAGATTATATTTACCTTTTTCTTCCTTGGCTTTTTGCATAAGCTCTGTAATGCTTGTTATGCCTAAGTCCTTATGCACGGCAAAGCCCATGTTAAGCGTAATTATTTGGCTGACATGCTTTAAGTCTGTGTATTTAAACCCTACATTTTTATATTGTGGTAAAACCGTAAGTATGCTGGTGGAGGTAAAACCAATGGTATAGCCATCGGGGCGAGCACGCAAAACATCAAGCATGGCTGGAGCGCCGCCACCAGTTGGTTTATTGATAATTACTAAAGTAATACCGTGTTTTTTTTGTAGATAATCTCCCATAATGCGCATAACAGGATCGATGGCTCCACCTACATCAAAAGGAATGATGACTGTTATGGGGCGAGTGGGAAATTCATCTGCTTTGGCAATATTGGTAAATAATAAACTAAAACCCATAATTAGAGTAAAAATAAACTTCATTTCAATCTCACAGTTTGTTGATAAAATTATTGATTATTGCACACTCTTATACTTTTTCCATTCATTTCGAATACTTCTTAGTACAATGAACAAAGCTATTGCCAAGATAGTACTGGCAATGGGGCTGGTAAAAAATATGGAAAAATCATTCCTTGAAATGCTTAAAGCGCGTCTAAAGTTGGACTCTGCCAGTGGGGCCAAGATTAAAGATAGTAATAAAGGCGGCTGGGCTATGTCAAGTTTTAACATACCATAACCAAGTATACCAAAAACCGCCATAATAATTAAATCAAAACTTGAATGATTGGCCGCATAACTACCTATACTGCAAAGCACTAATACTATAGGCATAAGTATGCTTGCACGCATGTCTACAATCTTACCCATAAAACGTACTACTATAAATCCTAACCCAAGAATTAAAAAATTAGCAATAAAAAATGCTGTAAAAATTCCTGCTACTGTAGTCATATGTTGTTCAAATAATAGAGGTCCGGGGGCTAAACCTTGAATCATGAGCGCGCCAAGCATAATGGCTGTTAACACATCTCCAGGCACTCCAAGGGTTAGCATAGGAATTAATGCACCACCGGTTACGCCATTGTTGGCACTTTCGGTGGCGGCAATGCCCTCTAGTGAACCATGCCCAAACATTTCTGGTTTTTTAGAAAATCGCTTAGCTTCGGCATAAGCAATAAATGTAGCTGCTGAAGGACCAGTTGCTGGAATAATACCAATAATAATTCCTATGAGAGATGAACGAATAAGGTTCACTTTATTAATATAAATTTCATTCAGACTAAGACCTTGGTTGGAAAATTTACCATGTTGAACAATGGTATTTTGTCCTGCAAAAATATGTTCAATACAAAGTAGCACTTGTGATACAGCAAAAAGTCCTACTAAGGCTGGAATTAGTGATATGCCGTTTAAAAGGTTATTATTATCAAAGGTATTTCTAAAATCTCCAGAAATGGGATCAATACCAATAGTTGCAAGATAGAGTCCCACAAAGGTGGCGGCAAGACCCTTAACCACATTGCCAGAGGAAAGTGTTGCCACAACACAAAGCGCGAAAACAGCTAATGCAAAGTATTCTGCTGGGCCAAATGATGTGGCTATGCCAGCTAAAACAGGTGCACAAAGTACTAAGAAAACCGCGCTAAATGTGCCTCCAAAAAATGAGGCAAAGGTGGCCATTTCAAGGGCTTTACGTGCTTGCCCCTTGGCTGTTAGGTGTGGTCCTTCTAACACCGTGGCTGCTGCTGCTACTGTGCCTGGGGTGCCAAGTAGTATGGCTGAGATAGATCCACCATATATGGCTCCAGCGTACATGCCAAGTAACATGGCAAAAGCATCTACCGAGGCAAGCCCAAAGGTAAGCGGAATGAGTAAGGCAATACCCATACTGGCAGTAAGTCCAGGTATACTACCAAAGATAATGCCAAGCAAAACTCCAGCAAAATTTGCCATAAGTGCGTTTAAGCTAAAAGCTATTTGTATACCGGCAAAAATTTCATCCACTATTACACCACTTATATTATGTTTTAAGGAAGTAAAATATTGAAAAAATGACCAAAAATAATAACCAAGGCACCAGTCACAACAGTGGAGCTTGCAATAATTTTATACCAATTTCTTAGGCCAAAAATATACATGGAACAACTTATAAATATTATGGAAGTTATACAAAAACCACCACCGTAACTTACATTAAATTGTTTAACATTTAAAAAATAATTACCCACAAAAATCATGCTGCCAAGATATAAGACAAAACAAAAAAAGTAAGCAATGGTTTTTAGAATGGGCTTTATATGATTATTTGTAGGTACATGAGGCTTTTCAACTAAGGCTCGTATTAAAAGCAAGCTTGCACATAAAACACAACCTGCAAGGCTAAACCATGGCAAAACCAATGGTCCAACCAGCTCATCCGTCATGGGAGGTGCGGTTGTTAAAATACCATAAAGTCCTATGGCACATAGCAGAAAGAGCACAAGAGCCACATAAAAATTGCTATTTTTCATGAATATGATTGCTTATACTTAGCTTAAAGCTTTTTATGTTATGTGGCATTAGTTGATTGAATTTTTACTTGCAGCTTGGTAAAGGCGTCACCAAGGTCAGTACCCTTATAGCTTGCAGCATTATCAATATAGGTCGGTGCAGCATTAATAATAGCAAGCTTTGCTCCACTAGATAGAGCCATGCGCGGAATGTCTGCCGCTGGAAAAACCGTTAGGCTAGTGCCAAGAATTAGTAATAAATCAGCTTTTTGAGCGTGCATTTCGGACATACTTAGGGCATGAATAGGTAGTGATTCTCCAAAAAATACTATGTTTGGCTTTAGCACTCCATTGCAAGCGGGGCAATGCGGCACGTCTTGCTCATTTAAGATTGTTATAATTGTATCAAAGTCATATTCCTTGGCACAAGCAAGACAGGTATGAGTCATGGGGGAACCATGTAGTTCAAAAACTTGTTCAGATCCAGCTTTTTGATGTAGTATATCAACGTTTTGCGTAATAATAGTCTTGACTATACCAAGTTTTTCAAGCGTGGCTAAAACTTCATGTACAACATTAGGTATTGCCGCCGTGGCATATAAAAAATCAAAAGCATGCTTATAATAATAACTAGGATCAGCTCTAAATGCATGAATGTCAAAAAGCCTATTGGCATCAATATCTTTGCGATTATAAAGTCCGCCAACTCCGCGAAAGTCTGGAATGCCAGATAGTGTAGAAATGCCAGCACCTGTAAGTACCACGCAATGTTTAGCTGCTGACATAAGCTCCCAAAGTTGTTCTATATTATTATCATTATTCATATTCATATCCTCAACGTGTTATTAGATTATAAATAACACATTTAGTGGTATAAGTCCAAACTTAGAAATGAGTAAAATAAATTAAGATTTTTGGTATGAGATTAATTAATACGGTAACTTATGCTTGTGAGAGGTAAGATTAAATTTAATCTGCGTATAGCCTAAATTTTCTAAGCATAGTTTTGTCATTTTTTTCCTTGGACATATCCATAACTGTCCAATTATTTTTATCCCTTGCATGTACATTAGCATTATATTCCAAAAGTAGGTCAACCATGTCCACATGTCCCTCCATATAAGCAATCATAAGCGGTGTTTTACCTATATGTTCTTTGGAAAATAGCCTTAATATTTTTTTCTCGTCAAATTCTTGCAGGGGATGGTCAACGTCAACTCCCTTTTCAATCATGGCCTTAACGACAATTTTTAGGTTTTCTTTTACTGAGAGTAAGAAAAATGGATATTCATTATCATAGCCTGTGGGTACTAGGCGTAAGTCTTTTACAAAGCTTGTTTTTGTAATAATATTGTGTAGCATGCGCTCATGCCTTTTATGAAAAACAAAGTGATATACATCTTGTTTTTCAAGCTTGTTAGAAGCAAGAAATTCCATCATTTGTCTTGTGGTCATGCGCGCTATTTCTTTAGACTGGGATAATAAGATGTTATATATTTGTTGTCTTTTGCGGTATTCATCTCTAGTTCTTAAATGTGACGAAAATATAAATTTAGTATTGGTGCTAATGTGAGTTTCAGATAAAACAAAGTCAAAAATATCTTCTCTTTTACGATTTTTTACACTTAAATCTACTTTATCTAAGAGATAGTGTACTGCAAAATAATCTCTATTTTTTATGGCTAGCATCAATGGAGTAAATTCACCTGATACATCATAAGAGTCAATGTCTGCATGATGCTTAATGAGTAAGCTTAATATTTTATGATGCCCATTTAATATAGCATAGTGTATGGGGCTGTGATTTTTTGAGTCATAGGCGTTTAAGTCAGACTTTGCTCTAATAAGGATTCTTGCAATTTCATAATGACCATACTTACATGCGAGTAAAAGGCCAGTTTCATCATTTTCATTAATAAGCAAAGTTACAGAGCTGGATTTACTTAAAAAATCCTTAACAAGAGGAATATTACCCACTGTACAAGCTTTGAAAAACTCTTCCGGAGTTCTTTCAACTACTTCTTGCTTCTTAGACTTCTTTTCAAATGTTATGGGCTCTATAATCATTGGAGAAAACCTACAAAATAATGATTACATATAAAAAATTCAATATTGATACTACCTAAAATTAATATAATTTCTGCATAAGCTATATTAAGTTTTTAAATAGTGCAAGTTAAACTTTATGTTTTTGCACTATTCCTTTTTGTTTCATAATGCGTTGATTTTATAAAATATATTTCTTTTATTTTTTATAAAATTAGGTGAATTTGTATACATATTGTATCAAACATTGCAAGTAAATGAAGGTGTATATTTTCTTAGGTCTTGACATATGACTTTTTAAATATAATAATAGTTCATGCATAAATTTCAGGTTAAATTTGATTACACCCGTGTTGGGTCTACATTAACCAGTAAATGGGTGACCTTTTTTTATGCACACAAGCAAGGCTTTACTTGACGCCCCGCTCTTGGGGGCAGGTTGTCCTTTGGCCTATAGCTTGATAGTTTAATCTACTTTTCTATCCACTATAAATCCAAATCTTACCCCCTTTTATTCCGTACTCTTGGTGCGGTTTTTTTGTTTTTTATTTACTTAACAGTTTTTCATTAAGGAAATTTATGTCAGAACTCTCTGTTGACATTCAAGAGGTTAGGGCGCGTGCTGAAAAATATTATCGTGATGGTGATTTTTATTGTTCAGAAGCAGTACTAAAAACCATTAAGGATATTTTTAACGCCCCTTTTGATGATGAAATAATTAGGCTTGCTTCCGGATTTCCTGTGGGTATGGGGGTAGGCTGTGCTTGTGGTGCTGTAAATGGTGCTGTCATGTGTATGGGTATGTTTTTTGGTCGAAGTGAGGCCAAAAATAAAGATGTAAAAAAAGCTATGAAACTAACCAAGGAATTACAAAAAAAATTTCAATCGGTTCGTAAAGTGGCTTGTTGTAAAATTCTTACCAAGGGCATGTGGCATGGTACATCTAAGCATATGGAGCACTGTATTGGTATTACCGGTGAGGTAACAGCCATGGCTGCTGAAATTATTGCTCGTGAGCTTGGTTATAAAATCAAAAAAAATTAACACATTAAATTTTAATTATAAGTTGGAGAAAAAAATGTATAAATTTTCAGTAAAATCTTTTTGTTTGACCTTGTGTATTTGTTTAAGTCCTGCACTTGCTCTTGCTGGTGATATTACCAGTGTTGAAGCTCTTAAAATACTTAAAGATCCAGCAAAAAAAGAAGTTCTTTTAGATGTGCGTACCTTAAAAGAACATAATGCAGAGCACATTGATGGTTCAAAAATGATTGATGTAAAATCCAATGATTTTAAAGAACAAGTAGCAAAACTTGATAAAAATGATGAATATATAGTTTATTGCGTCAGTGGTAATCGTAGTGGGAAAGCTATAGCTATTATGGAAGAGCTAGGTTTTACCAATTTACAACATATGAAGGATGGCATTGAAGGCTGGAAAGAAAATAATCTTGGAATGATAATTAGTAAATAACCCCCTAAGTAGCACTGCCAAACCTCAAGTATTTCATTGTGGCTTTGGCAGTGCTTAAACGACTATTTTACAAAAAGTCCAATCTCATCCTTTAGTTCATCTTCACTCTTCCATTTGCTATTATGTTACACTTAGTATATTTATGAACATCATGGTAAATATAGCTATACTAAGAGGTATAATATGTATGAATTGGTACAGTTAACAGAACATTGTTATTTTATTGAATGCCCGTCAAAAATTGGCCTAATACGCTTAAATGATAGTGAAGTATGCCTTATAGACAGTGGTAATAATAAAGAAACTGGGCGCAAGGTGCGCCAAATTTTAGATGCCCATAATTGGAAGTTAACTAGTATTTTTAATACCCATGCCAATGCAGACCACATTGGGGGCAATAAATATTTAAAGGCCCAAACTAACTGTAATATTTATGCTCCGCCCATTAATGCTGCCTTTACCCGATACCCCATTTTAGAGTCATCTTTTCTTTTTGGAGCTTATCCTCCAAAGGATTTACGCAATAAATTTTTACTGGCTGATGCTAGTGATGCTAATGAGTTAAGTCAAGAAGTATTGCCGCAAGGTTTGAGTTATATAGAATTAGCTGGGCATTATTTTGATATGGTTGGTTATACTAGTGATGATGGTGTAATATATTTGGCTGATTGTTTACTTAGTGCGGATATTTTAGATAAGTATAAAATTCCATTTATGTATGATGTGGGTAAATATATTGATACATTAGAGAATGTTAAGGGTATGCAGGCTAAATTTTTTGTGCCGTCACATAGCAAGGTTGAAGAAAATATAGTACCACTAGCCCAATATAATATTGATAAGGTTCATGAAGTAGCTGAAAAAATTTGTACTCTTTGTGCATCACCCTTAAATTTTGAAATTATATTGCAAAAGCTATTTCAAGATTATGGTCTTAAAATGAACTTTGACCAATATGCATTGGTGGGCGCAAGCGTGCGTGCACTATTGTCTTGGTTAAAAGACATTGGTAAATTAGAGGTTATTTTTGAGGATAATATGATACTTTGGCAAAAAGTATCTTAATTCAATATTTTAAGTAAGGAGATAGTATGAAAATTTGCTTTATGATAACTTTATTATTTTGCATGATGCTTAGTTGCACAGTGGTTTACGCTCAAGATATTTCTGAATATAATGTTGGTGAATATAAAATCTATATTCTACCAGAAAATCAAATGACCGGAAATACTGGGATCTTGCTTAATGTAAGCCCTGAGGAAATTAAAAAATTTTTTCATGAAGAAAGCTTTCCCATGTATCTAAATACATTCTTGGTGCAAGGGCCAAAACACACTGTATTAATTGACGGTGGCTTTGGTAATAAACTCTTTGAACACTTAGCTACATTGAAAATTAAACCTAGTGATGTCGATACCATATTATTAACTCATATGCATGGTGATCATATAGGTGGCCTTATGAAAGATGGAAAAGCTACCTTTGATAATGCAACCCTATGGCTTGCCGAGCAAGAACGCGACTATTGGACAAGTAAGGACAAGCAAGAAGCACTACCAAAGGCAAAGCAACAAGGTTTTGCTCCGGCTCAAAAACTTTTAGCTGCATATGGTGATAGGGTGCGCACTTTTAAACCATCAAGTATTGATAAACAAAAAAATACCTTATTAGACGGTATTAAGGCTATTGAAATTTTTGGACATACTCCCGGGCATACAGCTTTTATGGTTGGTGATGGAAAGGATGCTTTACTTATTTGGGCAGACCTTGTGCATGTGGAAAAAATACAATTAGCCATGCCTGAGGTAGCTTTGGTTTTTGATGTAAATCCTAAACAGGCTGTGACCACTAGACTTAAAGTAATGGATTATGTGGCAGCAAATAAACTTAAAGTTGCCGGTATGCACATTGGGCGTAAAGGCGCTTTGGAGCTTAAAAAGAAAGGTAGTGGCTATGAATTTGTGCAAG
>CAYJDF010000008.1:9474-20382 GCA_964368845.1 uncultured Desulfovibrionaceae bacterium | reverse complement strand
TTAAAGTAGTCTTGTTTGTAATTCCTTGAACAAGGCCTCGCACAATGGACTTTGGGCACTACCTTCGCGCTCAATGTAATAAAACATACGGTCAAAGACCATATCAGAAATGGGCACAGCAAATAGGGCACCGTCTTTAATTTCATGTTCAACTACCAAGGGAGAGAGACATGATAAAGTTCCAGCATTACACAATAAGTGCTTAATGGCATCAGTGTGGGCTAGTTCTAAAGATTTTTCTGGGCGAAGGCCAAGAGGGCTTATGTGGCGTAAAAATGTTTCGCGTGTGCCTGAACCTTCTTCGCGAAGTAACCATAAGTAAGGCATTAACTCTTCAATACTACGCGGTTGGCTGGCAAGTTCTTTATCTGTAGTTACCACAACCAACTCTTCACGACCAAGGGGGGTTATAGTTAAGTGTATAGCATTTATATCACCTTCTACAAAACCAGCATCTAAGTGCCCACTTTCTACTTGTTTTACAATTTCACCAGTATTACCGGATAAGCAGTCAAGCTCCACATGTGGGTAGCGAATTTTCATGTCATACAATATTTGTGGTATGACCCAATTGGCTAGAGTAACAGAGGCCCCAACATACAACTTACCAAATAAATCGTCGCTTGAAAGTAGCGATAAAACATTAGTTAATTGATGGTAGATGGGTGCAAGACGTTTTTCAAGCAGACGACCTTTTTCATTAAGGCGTATTCCACGACCCACCCGGTCAAAGACTTCGCTGCCTATTTCAGACTCAAACTCACGCAAGGCACTAGACACAGCAGCTTGAGAAATAAACATATTATGTGCCACATCATGCATATTGGGGGTGCGCGCTAAGGCTAAAAATACTTCCATATATCTTAAGGTCATGTGATCTCCAAGTCCATTGGTGGTATGTTACTAAGCTTACTAAGATATATGCTTTTTGTACTATTTTTGCAATAAAAAAACAGTACGTACCGTAGTACGTACTGTTTTCAAAAATTTTCGTTACCTTTATTTTTTACGATCGTATACGTATGCACCAATGGATGAACCAATAAGAATTGCAGCAGAAATAAAGGCAAGGGCTAATATAACTGTGTTTTGTGAATCCATGATAAACTCCGATTGAATAAAATTTTTAAAGTTTTTTTAGCATTTGTTCATGGCTTTCGCCACTGAGCAAATGGAAAGATGAGTTTTTATAGTTTAGTGGAAAATAATTCAAACGAATTTTATTTATCAAATTAAAAAATTTAATAAATAGAATTTATTATTACTATAAGATTAATGATAATAGTATGTTGGTGATGTTTAAGGCGTTTTTTAGTGTGAAATATGTTGCAGTAAATGCTCTGGGCTTAAATGTTTAATTTTAGAGTTTTTATCAATATTTTCATGTACATTGTTTATAGCACTTGCAACGCAAAGCTCGTGTTCATCCAAGCTATGCCAATATAAAAACCACTCTTTATTATTAATTATATGTGAACCATTTTGTATTGGTAGAACCTCAAAGCTAGCAGGGTTTAGGTTAAAGCCAAGGCCCATGGCCTTCATATAACTTTCCTTAGCAGTCCAAATCTTAAAAAAAGCATGGGATAAATTATTTTTTTCAAGCCAAGTTAATTCATTAGGCGTAAAGCACTTCTTCGCCACATCCATATTATATTTTTTTATAATTTCCACATCAATGCCAATGGTTGCTTGGGATGTGGCAAGGACGACATAATTACCTGAGTGGGAAAGGTTAAAGTAGAGTTCATTTTCAAAATATGGTTTGCCATAAGCATTATAAAGTGGTTCTTTATTATGCCCCATAGCATAGTAAAGCATAAGTCCACCTATAAGACAGCGCAATTTATCCTTAGGTTGTTTATAGCGTTCAAATCTGGCTCTTCTATCAGCACAAAGGTAGTTAAGGCCATTAAAATTGGGCCATTGTCTTATGTCACAACACAGTATTTGCATATGCATCAATTAGCATTAGAGATATTTTTTTGCAAGGAAATACCTTGATATTTAAGTGTTTAGATACTAAGCGATTTCATATTTAGCTTTCTTACAATACTAGACAGAGGAGAAAAATTGTGTAAAAGTGTTGATTCATTTTTTATTAGCATAATTATTTTTTATATTAAAGGAAGGCAATTATGAATATTGGCCCATGGTCACATGATGAATTTATGGAGGAGGCTCGCAAATTTCACGGTTATCCAGCCCCAGGTTTAATTGTAGGTGGATATATGGTGGAGATGGCAAGACGCGCCCTTCCAGAAGGTGTTTTATTTGATGTCATAAGTGAAACTGGGCAATGTCTACCTGATGCAGTGCAATTGCTTACCCCTTGTACTGTGGGTAATGGCTGGATGCGTATTCATAACTTTGGGCTCTACGCGCTTAGCCTTTTTGATAAGCATACTGGTAAAGGTGTGCGTGTGCATTTAGATGTGGAAAAGCTTGGGCCATTTCCTGAAATACGCTCTTGGTTTTTGAAAGAAAAACCTAAAGCAGAACAAGATACAGAACGTTTGCAACAAGAAATAAAAGACGCAAAAGATAGCATCTTGACCATTCGAGAAATACAAGTTTTACCAGAAGCCTTAGGGCATAAGGGTAAGGGTGGTATTGTTCGATGTTCGCTTTGTGGAGAGTGGTATCCTGCTCCTCATGGTGGAATTTGTCGCTCTTGCCAAGGGGAGTCACCCTATGATGAAGGTCCTGGTTTTTCATTTAAAGGGCCAGACTTGGTTGCTGTACCGGTAGAAAAGGCTGTTGGTAAGCAAACTCTACATGATATGACCCAAATTATTCCTGGTGAAGTTAAAGAAGCTGCTTTTCATGCTGGGCAGGTCCTAGATATAGGTGATGTATGTCGCTTGCAACATATGGGGCGTAGTAATATTTATACAGCTGAAAATGCACCAAATGTTGATGAATGGGTGCATGAAGATGCTGTCGTTGCCGAATTTGCTAAGCTTATGCCAGGGCAGGGCATTGTAACAGAAGGTCCAGCTCGCGAAGGTAAGATTAATTTTAAGGCCGCAAGAGATGGCTTGCTATGGGTTGATGAAACACGCTTAGAGCGGTTTAACCTTGTGCCAGATGTCATGTGTGCCACTAGACATAGCATGGGTATTATTAAGGAAGGTACACGTATTGCTGGTAGTCGCGCCATTCCCCTATACCTTGCGCGCAATCTTTTAATTAAGGCTGTTGCAGTACTTGATGAAGGTCCACTTTTTGAGGTGTTACCTATGCGTCAAGGCAAGATTGGTATTTTGATTACAGGTACAGAAGTATTTAGCGGTATTATTCAAGATAAATTCGAACCAGTTATTAGCCAAAAGGCTGAAGCCCTAAATTGTACCGTTGTTAAGACTTGTATAGTACCAGATGATGCAGCACAAATAACCAATGCCGTGCATGAACTAATTGCTGCTGGGGCAGACTTAATTGTAAGTACAGCAGGTATGTCTGTGGACCCTGACGATGTGACCAGAAAAGCTCTTATTGATGCAGGGCTCACCGATGTACTCTTTGGCTTGCCGGTATTACCGGGTACAATGACCTTGGTAGGCCGTATTGGTAATGTGCAAGTTGTTGGTGCTCCTGCTTGTGCACTCTATTATAAGACCACAGGTGTGGACTTTATTTTACCACGTCTTTTGGCTGGGCAAAAAATTACACGCCTTGACCTTGCTAAGCTTGGCCATGGTGGTCTTTGTATGGAATGTAAGTCTTGCACTTATCCAAAGTGTCCTTTTGGTAGATAGTATTTAGGTCTTAACTTACCTATGACTAATTGTGCATCAAATAAACAAGTGCAAGAGCAGCGTGATTTCCCACGTGTGCTTTATGTTTCCTTATGGTTTCCGCTTTCATCCGAAACCTTTGTGTTTTATGAAGTTGATGCATTGTTTAAACGCAATTTGCCTGTTTCTGTCATTACTCTTTATGCGCAAAAATTAACTAACCTTGCTCCACATATTAAAAATCATAATATACCAGTAGAGCATTTTGGTATAGCTAATACAGGACGCATTTTACGCGCTGTTTGGCGTAAGTTTAGAAGTGAGCCCAAGCTAACCTTAAGTATCTTAAAAGATATTTTTATTAGACGTTGGCGTGACCTTGAAATGCGGGCTGAAAATGCTTGGGCAGGTCTTGCAGGGTTTTATTTGGCTGAGCGTTGCAAAGAGCTTGGCATAGAGCATATCCATGCCGCTTGGGGCAATGGGCCTGCTACGGCTGCCTACGTGGTTAATAAGCTTTGTGGTATACCGTTTTCTTTTACTGCTAGAGCAGGGGATGTACGTCCACCTGATGGTTTTTTACAAGAAAAATTAGAAGCTTGTGCATTTGCCCGTGCAGATTCGTCCTTTAATATTCCGCATATGGCCTCCTTTTTGCCTGTGGCTTATCATGATAAATTATACTTAGTTTACAATGCGGCTACTTTGCCCAACCGTGGTGAGGCAGCAGTGAAAATGCAAACTCCTTATAAAGTGCTTGCCATAGGGCGCTTGGTAGAAACTAAAGGGTTTCATTATCTAATTGAAGCCATGGCTTTGTTAGTGCAAAATGGTATTGACGCAAGGCTAGATATTGCCGGTTCTGGTCCATGGATGGAAAAGTTAAAGCAATACATTACTAATTATAAGTTAGAAGACCATGTCCATATGCTTGGCTTTGTAACTCATGATAATATATCAAAATATTTGTTAAATAGTGATATGCTGGTTATGCCAAGTGTTGTGGAGATGGGGGTTGATAACTCTGATGGGTTGCCAACGGTTGTAATTGAGGCCATGTGCCATAAAGTTCCGGTTATTGGTACAGACGTTGCCAGTATGAGTGATGTGGTTTTGGATGGTAAAACCGGCTACCTTGTGCCAGAGCGTGATGCAAGTGTGCTTGCTCATGCCATGCAAAAGCTAATACAAGATAGGGACAATGCCTTAGCCATGGCTAATAATGCTAAGGAATTAGTAGATAAACTCTTTGATGGTAAGGCTAATATAGATAAAATGTGTGAGCTATTTTGTAAGTATACAAAATAAATCTATTGTCTAAGCATAATAAGTGCTGTCATCGGAGGAATGTATAGTTTAATACTTTGTAAATTAACTCCAGTACTAGCATTTGAAAAATGCTCCGTGCCATGCGCATCAACATTGCCATGCCCGCCAAATATAATACGATCTGTACTTAGTATTTCAATATACTTGCCTGGTGTAACAAAAATCTCCAATTCACTTTGGCTTTGTAATTCATGAAAGTTAAATATCATAAGTAAATTGTCACGTTCAAAAGCTAGGGTTTTATTTTCTTCATGGATATGACGAAAGATAGCTTGGGCTGCAAAGGCATGCAAATGCTTTTGTACAATTTCAATCATACAAGTCTTATCAAAGGCTGCAAGATGTGCATAGCGCAAATTTGGATCTGATGGTAAATGCCACTGCCTGTGCCCATAGCCGTCTTCGTCTAACCATTCCGGATGACCAAACTCTGCACCCATGAAGTTTAGATAGCCATAGTGTGCTGTCATTAGGGTAAGCATGCGCATAAGTTTATATAGTGCTATACCGCGCGAAATATCCCAATTTTGTTGAAAAATACTCATTTGCGTATACATGGCATCGCCCATAATACGCCAAATCATGGCATTTTTGCCATTAATGCATTGATCATGGCACTCTACATAGCTAATGGTGCAATCATAGGGGCGATGGTTAGTCATTTCATGCCACAATGTGCCCATATCGCGCTTACTTTCATCCTTGATGAATTTACCCCAAAAATCAGGAATGCCCATGGCAAAGCGGTAGTCAAAGTCAAACCCCCCTTTGAGAGGATTTGCGGTAAGTCCAGGCATGCCGCTAAATTCTTCGGCAATACTTTCAGCATCTGGTCTTATTTCATGGATTAAAGTATTAGCAAGAGCAAGGTATAGTTGCCCAAATATATCAGCGCGGGCTAGGCCATCCTTACCATAAAAGCAACGTCCCACATGATTAAAGTCATCGCTGTGTCCATGGTCTTTATATAACATATTGCCAACAGCATCAAAGCGAAAACCATCTACCTTAAATTCTTCTAGCCAATAACGGCAATTGGAAAGTAAAAACCTTCTAGTCATTTCCTTACTATAATCAAAGGATAATGTACCCCATTGATTACTTTTTTGTGAAAAGAAAAAACTTGAACCATCATAAGCTCCAATGCCTTGTTCAGTATTGGGTGAGGTGTGACTATGGGCAATGTCTAAAATAATACGCAAGCCATAGCCATGAGCAGTATCAACTAACTGTTTGAAATCATCAGCAGTACCAAAGCGTGAGGCAGTAGCAAAATACGATGATACTTGATAGCCATAGGACTTGTATAAGGGATGCTCTAAAACGCCCATAAGTTGCACATGAGTATAGCCACCATCACGTATGCGTGGTAAAACATCTGTTGTAAATTCGGCAAAACTTCCAATATTTTTGGTATTATCTAAGGATAAATTGTCCTTTTTAGCATGTTGAGCCATGCCAATATGGGCTTCATAAATTCGAGGAAAAATATGTTTAGCTGGTATATCGTGTTGCCAAGTAAATTTTTTGGGTGGATCCCAATGCTTTGCGCACCATTGAGTTTTGATATTTTCATCTTGTATCACCCAGCGGGCCATGGCTGGTACACGTCGTTCAACTTTATCACAATATGGACTTTGCACACAAAGCTCCATATAAGTGCCATGTTCCAAGGCTTGTAGTGGTAATTGTAATTCCCACCACCCTTCATTATCTTCCATTGGCTTAAAAGCATGATGAGCCCAACGTTGAAATTTTAGTTTGTCCGTAGTTAGCCAAAGGGCTTTAGCCTGTGGCATGTATTCGCGTAAAACCCAAGCCAATTCACCTTGTTCGTTCTTTATTTTTTGTATTCCCCAATATTCATGTAAATTGGCATAATCATACAATGAGTTATGATGTTGTATAATGCGGTTTTTTTCTTCTACAAATCTTTGCGAACGCTCTAAAAAGAATTTTGCATATGGTATAAGCTCCATATCTTCTAAGGGACTTGTGGGATATTGATCAAGATTGAAGGTAATTGACTTAGAAGAATATACTTCTTCATTAGTAAAGCGGACAAAAAAACTTATATCTTGCTTGCCGCTAATGCCACCCCACAAGAGACAACGGCACAGTAGATGCTGTGAAAAAGCTATTATAAAATGACTTTTAGGTGCAATAACTACATTTTGTAATTGTTCTTGTGCAATATCAAGCTGTTGAACTTGTTGTTTGATAGCATTTGCTGCCCAAATTTGCTTTATTGTGCAGGATTCTTTGCTATTATTATAAATCATTACATATACATAACCATAACTATCCGGTAATTTGTGGCTAATATAACTACCAAGGCCATAGAGCATGGGATAGTCCATAAATCTTGGGTCATCGTGAACCCCTAAATGTGTACTGATAGTTATGGTCATGATATGTTGCTTTAATCCTATTTAAAAAGAGTACGTTCTTCTAAAAGTTTAGAGAAAATTTGTGTTCCTTCCTTAGCATAGCCTTGCTCCACAAACATGGCATAAATCTTTTCAGCCAGAGCTAGACCAGGTAGGTTAAGTTCCATGGTCTTGCATTGCTCAATACAAAGTTCTAAATCCTTTAGGAAATGCTCTACAAAAAAGCCCGGAGCATAATTTTTTTGTATAATTCGTGGCCCAATATTGGTCATGGCTGCACTACCAGCAGCACCTGCTTTAACGGCTTCTAACCACTTAGTAACGTCCAAGCCAGCTTCCTGCACAAAGGCAATGGACTCACATAGACTAAACATAACTCCAGCAATGGCCACTTGATTACCAAGCTTAGCTATTTGACCCGCTCCTGCATCCCCAAAGTGTAAAATCCTTTGTCCCATGACTTCAAAATAGGGTAGAGTTTTATCAAAGGCTGACTTATCACCACCAACAAAGATGGAAAGAGTAGCATTTTGCGCTCCAATATCACCACCAGTTACCGGTGCATCTAAACCAAAGCAACCTTTTTTAGCAGCTTCTGTGGCAATGGTTTGGGCTAATTTGGGACTTGATGTTGTCATGTCACAAACTATTCCGCCTTCTTTCATGCCCTTTAATGCACCATTTTCGCCAAGGATAACTTCTTCTACGTCGGATGGAAAGCCCACAATGGAAAATACAATATCAGCATCGCTTGCTGCCTCTAAAGGGCTTTTGGCCCAAGTTGCGCCCATTTCTAACAAAGGGGCGGCTTTTTCCTTGGTACGGGTAAATATGCTAAGTTTGTGTCCTGCTTTACAAAGATGCCCCGCCATGGCGCAACCCATAATACCAGTACCTATCCATGCTAATTTCATTGTGAACTCCTATTTTTTTGATTTAAAATGTCAAATTTTAATTGCTCTACAGTAATATTCTTAACACCCTTTTGACGTACAGCCAAAATGTGCTTGGCAAACAACTGTACATTACCATGTAACTTTTGGCTGAATTTATCACCTTTGGCAAGCTCTGATTGCACTTTTTTTATAGCTTGGTCAAAGATGCTTTGATTAATATTTTGAGTATCTTCAATATCGGTCTTATAAAACTGTAGAATTTGATCAAAGTCTTGCTCAAGTTCTTTAATTTCACTATTAGCTTCATTAAGTGAGGCATTAATGCTTATAAGTTTAGTTTCATCCTTAGTTTCTTTTTTAAGAAATTCTAAGTTATTTTGAGTGTTTTTAACAATGACAATGCGCTTTGAAAATTTATGAGCTGTTTCTAGCATAAAGGCTACGGTGCGAATTTTAGAAGTTGCAGCAAGCATTTGTTGTTTTTCAAGTGCAATATTGTTGTCCTTTATAAGAGAAAATAAATTTTGATAATTTTTTCGATCTACATCATTTTGTGTATTGCTAAGTAAGCGGTCTAACTCTTCTAAAGGATTTTTTGTACTATCAAGTAATAAAGGGTTGCGCTCACCTGCATTCTTCCATTCGTTTTGTAGAATCTCTGGTCTTTGCCCTCCGGGAGTATTTAGGCCAGATAAAACTAAGCGAAACCCCAAGTCTTTTGCATGCAATGGACCGTCAATATTAAAAAAAGCAACTTCATCACGTCTACCTGGCAATATTTCTGCAGTACCTGATAGATAACTCCCCCCTTTGCGCACAAAACCTCCAGCAGAGCCGTGCAAACGCCCCCCAATGGAGAAGCGAAACATATCCATAACCATTTCTGCAACATTGCCTGCTGTGTCATAAAGGCCTAATTTATTAGGTTTATGACTTCCAATGCGTGCAGCATTTTCTTCAATACGCGTGGTATTTTCTGGTCTAAAGACGGCATAATCTGCATAGCTCTCACCTTGAGCTATAGGAAAGAAATCTAGTTCATTCAATTCTTGACTTGTGCTAGTATGACCACCTCTAGCGGCATATTCCCATTCTGTCTCAGTGGGCAAGCGCACAAAACCAATATTTCGGCTATCCCCAAAAAATTGTGGTAATGATTTTGGATAGTTTTTTAAAAGCCACTGATTATATTTTTGGCTAAATTCCACAGCATCATACCAAGAAATATTTGTTTTGGGGCGTATATTTTCTGCACTGGGAGTAGGACAACTTTTTTGCATGATGGCATCCCATTGCAGACCAGAAATTTCATACTTACCAATAAAATAATAAAAAAAGTTACCATTTGGGGCAATTTTTTGCCAAGCTGGAGGAAGGTCAACAAGATCAAATGGAGCAGATATAGAAGCAGTGTAACTACTATCGTAAAAACCACGCTGATCATTTAGGGCTTCATCTTGTCCAAGTCTCGTTTTCATATCCCATAAAAAACCTTGGGCAGGTACGGCAACAATCTTAAAGGCCATTTTCATGTTACAAGGCATAGGAAGCAATATATCAGTTGAGCTAGGGTTTGGATTATAGGCTTCGGTAAGGCTAGCACTTCCTTTAGCTTTAAGCGCAGCATGGGCAGTGTTAGTAGGGGATGATGATAATATAATGGTGGTTATTAATAATATATAAATATATGAATAATTATATTTCACGGATAACCTCAGATGGTTCTACTTTTGAAGCCTGCATAGCTGGTAGTAAGGTTGCTATAAATGAAAGTCCCAAGATTATACCAAGACCTAGCATAAAATGAGTGGGAGGTAAGGACGATATTTCTTCAACTCCCTGTAAGCTTTTAGCAAAAATCTTATCTATACTTAATGCAGTTATAAAATATAGCATTAGAGCCAAGATAGCTCCAAGCAAGGCTGTAACGAAGTTTTGGAATAGTGGAAAAATCATTATATCTAAACTACTATAACCCATAAGGCGCAAAATTCCAAGATAACGCTCCTTGCGGCGTACTGCTGCAAGAGCATTGCTGCTGGTGGAAGCCACAAAACCAAGTCCTGCTGCTGTACCAATAAGCCCAAAGATAAGGGTTAAAGATGTATCAAGACTTTGTACAGCCGCAATTTGCTCTGCATGGGTGTAGACTTCAATGTATTGACTTGCAAAAAAATCACGAAGTTTTGTTACGCTATTTAAATCTTTAGCATAAAGCCTAAAGGCAGAATAAACACGCTCGGTATTGGGTAACTCTTCACCGCTAAAACCATTATCTTCACTAATTCGTGGATCTGCTTTAGGTTTTCGCCCATCACGAAAATCTTCTGTAGCTTCAAGTAAGGATAATGGCACAAAGGCTACAGATTTTTGTTGCGCTTCTAAAGGGAGGATGTCTTGCACAAATAATTTTACTAAAGCTTTTTCCACTTGACCATGATTTACACGTTCCACTAGGCCTTGTAATATACTTTGTGGTTTTACTTTAAGTTTGCGTGCAGCTTCAGCGGATAAAATGACACTAAAGCAATTATCAGGTATTTCTACATCTTG
>CAYJDF010000008.1:5045-9374 GCA_964368845.1 uncultured Desulfovibrionaceae bacterium | reverse complement strand
ATAACCCCAAACTTTACTCCGTATAAAACCAAGAGTGGAGCAAGCATGGCGGCTAATGAGAGGATGGCACAAAGTGATAGTAGCTTTTCATGGTAATAGTCTTGCAAAGCTAAATGACATGACTTTATAAGCATCTAGCAATCCTCCATACAAAGATTAGCAATTACTTCTTCTTCATGACGCTGTAGGGTGGTGCTAACTAGACGAAATCCCATATCCTTACTCATACTTGGAGCATGGCTAACCATAATGATACTAATACCTTGCTCTTTGGCAAGCTTAGTAAGTAGTTCAAGTACTACTTTAGCATTAAGTGGATCTAAAGAAGCCACAGGCTCATCGGCTAAAATTAATTTTGGTGCATGCACAAGGGCTCTGGCTATGGCAAAGCGTTGCCGTTCACCCACAGACATTTGATGAGGTTTATTCTTTAAAAGATGTTTTATACCTAATGTTTGAACTAAATATTGCATGTGGTCCATGGCATCATTTTCATTACAAGCTAATAATATATTGTCCTGACCACTCAAGAAGGGCAATAAACCACCAGTTTGTAAGACGTAACCAATATATTTATGGCGCAATTTAGCAAGGTTATTTTGGTTTTGCTCCTGCCATAAGGCTAGCATATCAATGGGTACATCTTCTGGAGTAAAAATAAAGTGAGAATTTTGCTCATCTTCATGTGTATAATCAGGGCGCAAGATTGCTGAGATAAGATCAAGGGCCGTACTTTTACCACAACCACTTGACCCTACTAATGCTATCATCTCTCCTGCACAAAGTTTAAATTTTTCAATATGTAGAGTGAAACCGCTTGGACGTTTTTTAAATATATTTTTAATGGAAATAATATGCTGCATAATGGTTTATTGAGAGATTAAGGTTAGAAAAATTAAACGAGTTTTTAAAATAATTTTTTGGTCATAATCCTTTGTGCACCTATAAAATGTTATAGCAAAAAAACTTTTAAAGATGCGAGTAATGGGTTAAGTTTGGTAAGATACAAGGAAAAAAGTTATTTAGCGATATATTGCCAATTTTTAACCATTATTATGGGAGCATACTAAGCGGCACCCTATACATCCAATCCCCAGCATTGCTAGCCCCAAAGCTTTCCCAATTATTTTGGTCCTTATCGTATTCCTCATAACGAGATAGACGTGATTTTAACCTATTAATAAAGGTAGTTTGCTGACCTATACTCATGCGATACCAATCTTCTTCGCGCAAGAGCATGATGTCACTTTTATAGGGCAAGCCTTCTAAAAATTCAGCTAATACTCCAAGTTCTGATAAATTTTTGCCTTGTGGCAATGGGCTATTGGGGTCGCGTGCGGCTTTTGTAGAGGCAGACAAAATGCCTTGGAAAAAGTCTCTGGCGTCGGTTTTCTTAGTTCGTTCAGCATTATCAATGACAATACTTAGCTGTTGACTTAAATCATTAAGTTGATTTTTAGTAAGTAGCACTGCAACTTCCACTGTAGGTATTTGTGTGCCCTTAGCAAGTTTTTGTAAATCCATATCGGCTATCCAAGAATTAATCACAGTAGGAACGCGACTTTCATTAAGTTTACCTAAATATTCTAGCTGCATAGCGTATCCAAGAGCTGCTGCCATGTTTTTAGCTTCTTGTGCTGGAGTGAGCGTTTCATCAACATTTTCTGTAGGCTTGGTGATAAGTTTACCATCAAGAGTCATTTTGACCATATTGACAATACCAGAGGTTAGAGCCTTAGATACCTCTGTGAAGTGCTTTGCTCCTTCTTCTGGAGTTTTAGCAGGTACTGTTTGATAATTTGAGCGATTATCCGAAAGCTTGGTTAGAGTGCGATAGGCTTCTTCAGCTTGGGCATGATTTTTTTGACCTCTAGGTGATTTAATATGTAATGCAGAAATCCAAACCCCCTTGGATCTAGCATAGTCTGCAAGCTCTGGCATGTCCATTTTTACTGTGGCATAAGCATCGGTTGATGGTATGGGGCCTGCGTCAGAAATGACTATTAGCATACGAGTTGCATAATCATTCCAGCTAAGCTCATCTAAAGCAGTTTTGATTCCTGCGGGGGAATTTTCTGCAAAAGTATGGGTGGACTTGCTGGCCTCTTGTACCTTGGCCAGCTCAGTTTCAAGCAAGTTACGGTTATCTGCGGTGGCAAAGTCACTTATAACCTTGCTTTCATATTCAGTACCTGGGCTGGATAGTAAATTATTTCTAAAGGCTACAATACCAAAGGCTACGTCATTACTAAGCTTGTCTTTTTCAAGTTGATTATATATTTCTTTAATAACATTTAGGCTTTGGTCAATATATCGCTTCATGGAAATGGTGGTGTCAATGACAAAGGCTATGGCTGTACGCGGTTTTATTTTTTTGTTTTCATTTTCCAAATTATTTGCCAATTCATTGCCTGGATCAATGGAGGAAACCTTTAAGAATTTAACCCCCTCAAAGGGGTCAGTCATATTTAAGATGGGCATTAAATAAAAATGCTTTGTTGATACCGCTCCTTGAATGTCTGCTGGTTCTGTAGCAACAATGGTAGAACTACTAAGTTCTTTATTTGCTACGAGATTTGTATGTATATCATTTAATTGTTTTTCCATATCTTGAGCATTGCATAAATTATTAAGGTCTTGCTCGGTGCGGAAAAAAAGTAAAGGGTCACGCTCACTACGCGGAGTTAGAAGCAAGGTTAGAGATTGATTCCAAGTTGTAGCACTTTTTGCTTCCATCCATCCAAGAGCTGGACCACCTACAGGCCCAACTTGTAGCCAGTTATTATCTGTTGAATTTGGGTCATTACTATGCGCAAAAACATAATAAACGGAAAATGGCTTAATATCATCTTGTACAATTGCTGCTTTAGGGTCAGCATCTTGGAATAACTTAGCACCAGGGTGGGTTATAATGCGTTGATATAACGTTTTTTTACCTTCTTGTAATAGTGGGGTTGCTGCTAGGCTTGGATTTGAGAGTAAGCTTAAACATAGTAGCAGTAAAGGTATAAAGATACGCATGATAACTCCAAAATGGCTTCAATTTTGATTTTAATATTGTTGTGTTATGTTTTTTTAAATATTTATAAATTAATAAAAATCATAGATTTTATTCGTCATTGACTGCATTTCCAAACCACTTGGCATATACTTCATTAATTTGATTGCTTTCTATGAGTTTTGTTATGGATTCACTCACTGTATTTTGCAAATCTTCACGATTTTTCGCAAAAACATAGGCATAATGTTCATCAGAAATATTTTGATCTAAGATGCGAATATTATCATTTTGTTTTATTAATATTTGCAATTGAGGTAAACCATCAATAATAGCCTCAATAATACCGTCATTTAACATAGTTACAAGACTATCTGTATCACGTAAGGCGTAGATAATACTCCTTTTATAATGCTTAAAGGCATAAGTTTCTGCTGGGCTTCCTTTCATAACACCAATAATACCATATTGTAAGTTGCTAATATCTTCAGTGGGGCTATTCTTTAACACAGCGGCGTGTAACCCTGTGTTTAAATGCGCCTTGGCAAATAAAAACCACTTTTTTCTGTTCTCATTAATGCTAATGTTAGAAAGAATCATATCACAATCACCACTGCCAAGAGCAGCAAATGAAGATGCTAGATCACTGGGGTGTAGTTTAATTGCGTATGGTAATTGCATTTTTTCTAGTAAGTCCAAGTCAAATCCTTTTAATTTACCTTGCTCGTCCATAAAAGCAAAGGGGGGATTGTCTTGTGGAACACAAATATTAATATTTTGCTTAGCCAGACTTAAGCTTGGTAACAATAGTAATAATAAAAAAGTATATATAAAGCGCATAATTACATACCCATCTTGTCTTTAGTTTAGGCTCTATTTTAATCTATTTCCATCTATTTAGCAAGTCACTAGCAAGCTTATCTCCACTATTTGAGGCCTCCTTAGCCCAAACTTTTAGCCGGTCTAAATGCTGCTGTGCTTCACTAATGCCGGCTGATAATGCCTTGTTATACCATACATAAGCTTCATTGGCATCAGCCTCAATGCTGCCTTTGGGGTCGCTGCTGCTTGGGTCGTAGTATTGCGCTAAGGCAAGCATAGCAACAGGTACTTCTTTTTGAGCCGCATCTTCAAACAATAAAAAGAGGGCATCAAGACTTTCTGAGCTAGGTTGAGTTTGCAGTTCTTGCTTTAATTTATTGGCAAGGTCTAAACTGGCTTGACCTTGGTTATCAAGTAGCAATAATGCGCGGGCTTGCTGCAAGGGGCTTTGAGCTTGAGTGGTTACATTTGTTTTATCTTGAGCATTGCTACCCGATGTAGCTTGTACT
>CAYJDF010000008.1:0-4945 GCA_964368845.1 uncultured Desulfovibrionaceae bacterium | reverse complement strand
TTTGGCTTTGATTCGGGTTCAGGCTTTGTTTCTATATTTTCTTTCATAAAATAGAGTCCTTGTTCTTTGGCCATTGATGAATAGACAATATTATCAATAACCAAGGTTTGAGCAATGTGGTCTTGCGTATGCTCTTTAATTAAAATTTAATAGGTTTCTAGCGCATCTAGATGGTCAACTATATTTGCATCAACGTAAAGTCTTAAGGCATTAGTATCACAATCCCAATTTATGGGTTGCAAAAAGACTTCAGCATGTTGCCAGCCACTGGGAGCTAAACAAAGTTCATCTGAAGCTCTATATAAAGAAAAAGTTGGTGCATTGGTACAACTTACTTGAGGTATGGGAATAATACCATAACCAGCTCCTAAATTAACGTCATTTGTGAAATGTGCAGGCATGATAGTCTTTTAGTTTGGTGTTAAAAGATGCTTGTATATTTATCATATACAACTGATATCATGCACTTAAGTAGCATAAATCACGTTTTAACTATACTGCAAGCTGCCGCCATGGGCAAGAGTAGTTTTAGCTAAAATTGGCTCTTATCTAATATTTTTTTATTTTTAATATGTTAATTTAATTGATATAAAACATTGTATATAAAAACTCTAAAAAAAATATACAAAATATCTTTATTTGCTTTAACTTTCCTAACAAGTTTCAAGTAAATTTTAATATACATATACCCACTTTTTTAGCTAAGAGCAAAGCTGACAAAGTCTGGTTTTTTTGTTAAAAAGTCATATGTTTAAAAGCTACGCTCAAGTAATGCAATTTTTAGATAAACTTGGTCCATTTAAAATGGATTTAGGGCTTGAGCGTATGGAAAATGCCCTAAATGTACTTAACTTACAAAAACTACCATGCCCTGTTGTGCAAATTGTAGGAACCAACGGCAAAGGCTCTACAGCTTCTTTTTTAGATAGTATAGCTAGGGCACATAGTTTACGCTGTGGGCTTTTCACTTCACCGCATTTTATCTCTGTTAGAGAGTGTATACTTTACCAAGGTAAGCAGCTTAGCGAAAGTCAATGGTTAAACTTTGCTAATGATATTCTTGCCCATAAATTTGAGTTAACACACTTTGAATTTATAACTGTTTTTGCCGTGTATGCTTTCGTGCAATGCAAGGTGGATTTAATTATTTTAGAAGCTGGGCTTGGTGGAGCATTGGATGCTACCTCTGCCATATCTAAAGATATCCTTTGTATAAGTTCTATTGGTGTGGACCATGAAAATACCTTAGGCTCTAATATTAATATTATAGCTAGGCAAAAAGCCTTAGCCATGCAGCCAAATATTAATGTTTATTGTGCCCCACAAAGTAAAAATATTATTGAAATATTACAAGCTGTTGCTAAAGAAAAAAATGCAAATTTGAATATTGCTAACCAAACCCTACCCCCAAGCACTCACCTAGGACTTAAAGGCAAACATCAAGCCCATAATGCAAGTTTAGCGTTGAGAGCTTGGGATGATGTGGCCTTACGATTAAATTGTACTTACAATGAGCATAGAATAAAAAGAGGGCTTAAGCAGGCATTTATTGCTGGACGTTGGCAATATATTCAGACAAAAGAAAAGTCCTTACCCTCCAAAGTATTATTGGATGGGGCACATAATGTACAAGGGTTTGATGCACTTATATCTTCATTGGCTGATACAATACCCAAGCCAGCATTAATTATTTTTTCTTGCTTGGCGGACAAAAATATTGAAGCTTTAGTGCCAAAAATTTTGAAGCTACATGATGTTTGCAATAAATGTCCGCTGGTCATGGTAGGCTTACAGAACAATGAGCGTGCTTTATCCTTAACCGCGCTTATGGACTTAAAGCTTAGGCTTGACCCCACAGCACAAAGAGATATAAATGTACTTGATAGCATTGACTTAGCCCTAGATTTTGCAAGAACAAAACTTAGCCGTGATGACATAGAACCTGTGCTTATTTGTGGTTCGCTATATCTATTGGGTGAATTTTTTGCAATGTATCCTCATTATTTAAGACCATAGTTTACAGTTTTTTTACTATATTAATTGTTTTAAATGACTTAATTTATTGTTATTTAGGTGTATAATATGAATAAACTTTTTCGTGCTTTACCGTCTGTAGATGTTTGTTTAAATGCCTTAGAGAAAGAATACAATCAAACATCAGACCTACCTTTATTTAAGCAAAATAATGTATTTGCTTCATATCCTCGACCTACGCGCGCAATGCTACGCGATGCTGTGGTGTCTTTTTTAGACCTTGTGCGTGATGATATTAAAAATGGTCAAGAAGATAACGCGGATAAGCTAAATTTTGAGGCTCTTTGGCCGCGCCTTGTGCCTTATGTTTTAGAAGCAACACGGCCGCGACTTTGTAGGGTCTTAAATGCTACCGGAGTTGTTATTCATACCAACATGGGTAGATCTGTCTTGGCAGAATCAGCCGCCAAAGCTGTGGCCAACGCTGCTGCTCATTATACTAATTTAGAACTGGATTTAAAAACTGGTGGACGCGGTAGCCGTCAAAGTTTGGTAGAAAATTTACTTTGCCGCGTAAGTGGGGCAGAGTCCGCCATGATTGTGAATAACAATGCTGCTGCCGTGCTTTTGGTTTTAGATGAGCTTTGTAAAGGTGGAGAGGTTATTGTATCGCGTGGTCAATTGGTAGAAATTGGCGGTTCATTTCGTATTCCCGATGTGTTAAAGCGTAGCGGAGCAATTTTGCGTGAAGTGGGAACTACCAATCGTACCCATGTTAAAGACTATGTAGAAAATATTAATGAAAATACCGTTGCTTTATTGCGCGTACATACTTCAAATTATCGCGTGGTAGGATTTCATAAGCAAGTAAGTTTGGAAGAAATGGTGGCACTTGGCACTGAATATGGTCTGCCAGTGATTGAAGACCTTGGGAGTGGTTCACTTGTTGACTTAAGACCTTATGGACTTCCTGACGAACCCACTGTACAAACGGCTATTCAAGCCGGTACAGATGTAGTAACTTTTTCTGGGGATAAAGTGTTAGGTGGCCCTCAAGCCGGTATTATTGTTGGTAGAAAAGATTTATTAGACCGCATGCGTTCAAATCCACTGCATAGGGCTTTACGCTGTGATAAATTTACCTTATCAGCCCTAGAAGCCACTTTGCGCATTTATACTGACCTTGAACAGGCTCTTAAACATATTCCAACTTTACGCATGATTACCACTTCACCTACAGAACTTGCCAAGCGCGCTAAGCAAATACAAAGTAAATTAAGCAAGTCTTTTCCTAAGGATGTAAAGTTTTCACTTAAAGAAAGTACATCTCGCGTGGGTGGTGGGGCATTTCCTGAGCGCGACTTGCCAACAACTTTAATAAGCATTAAACCTGCTAATATATCAGCTACTAAGCTTAAGGCAAATCTTTTGTGTACTAATCCTCCTCTCATAGGGCGTTTGGAGGAAGATAGCTTTTGTCTTGACCCACGTACAATTTTTGATGATGATATTGGTTTAATTATTGATGTACTAAATCAAGCCTTAGCGTTTGCATAGTAAATGTGTAAAAATTGTTTAAAATAAAGTAAGGATGTAGAATGAAAAAAAATAATACAAATTTTGAATATAAGCTCAAATCTTGTTGGGAAGAATATGCTAGCAGCAGTAGTGGACAAAAATCTATTATGAAGCTTGCCGCACGTTATATAGATTTTTTAAGTAGATGCAAAACCGAGCGTGAGACCATAGACTATGTTTTAGAACGCTTGGGAGAACATGGATATACTGAGGGTATTTATAAAGACAAAGCTGTGAAAAGCTTTAGAAATAAGGCTATATTGGCTGTGAAGCGCGGCACTTTACCTTTAAGTGAAGGCATACACTTAATTAGTGCCCATGCAGATACTCCACGTTTAGATTTTAAGCAAAGGCCCTTTATCGAACAACCTGGGGTTGCCCAAGCAAAAACACATTACTATGGTGGTATACTTAAATATCAATGGTTGGCAAGACCGCTTGCTTTGCATGGGGTGGTGATGAGATCCGATGGCAAAATAGTTAATATTACCATAGGTGAAGATGCCAATGATCCAGTTTTTAGCATAGCAGACTTATTACCACATTTATCTCAAAAGCGTGTTACCCAAACCATTGCAGATGGTTTTGAGGCTGAAAAGTTAAACATTATTTTGGGACATAGTCCACACTTGCCTGCAAAAAACGATAAAAAAGACGCCGCGCCTAAGGAAGCCATCAAGCATAAATTATTACAAATTTTATATGATAAATATGAGCTTAGTGAAGAGGACTTTATTTCTGCCGAACTTCAAGCCGTACCAGCGGGACCAGCTCGTTTTGTGGGCTTTGATAAAGCTATGGTAGGCGGTTATGGCCATGATGACCGCATTTGTGTTTTTACAGCCCTTGAAGCATTTTTAAATGCCAAAGATAGTACGCATGCAACTGCACTTATTTTTTGGGATAAAGAGGAAATTGGCTCCGATGGGGCCACTGGGGCTAACTCACGATTTTTTGAATTTGCTCTGGACGATTGTCGAGAAGCATGGGAAAACAAAACAAAACTTGGGCATATGTTATTAAATAGCAAGGCTATTTCTGCCGACGTTCAAGCTGCCATTGACCCTGATTGGCAAGAAGTTCACGAAAAACAAAATGCCGCACAGCTTGGCTATGGGCCTTGTTTTTCTAAGTTTACAGGCTCACGCGGTAAATATGGAGCTAACGATGCCGATGCTGAGTTTGTGGGCTTTGTACGTAATATACTAAATAAAAAATCTATTCCTTGGCAAATGGCTGAATGCGGCAGGGTAGACCTTGGCGGTGGTGGTACTGTTGCTTTATTTTTAGCAAGTTATGGTATGCAAGTTATTGATTGCGGCCCTGCTGTATTATCTATGCATAGCCCTTTTGAGCTGGCAAGTTGTGTTGATATTTTTGCCACAACACTTGC
>CAYJDF010000007.1:9053-37117 GCA_964368845.1 uncultured Desulfovibrionaceae bacterium | reverse complement strand
CAAACCCCCTTTCGGGCGTTTGTACCGCCTAAGGCAGACAAGCTGCCTTGGCAGTAAGGCACGAAAATCAATAGCTTAACGGCGCAACTGAATTGCGCCTACTCTTGATTTATCGGTCGTGCTGACTTTGTCAGCACTCTGTGGAGAGATCACTTTTTTTAAAAAAAGTTCTCTCTCCAACTATTATTATCGCACCAAAACTACTTACGCGGAGCAATAAAGCGCATACTATGTGGCTCAATACAACAAAGACAATCAGGACTAATAAGTTCTGGCTTAGTCACAAATCCATTTATATCTACATGATAAATAGCACTTTCCTCTAAACTACAATCGAAAAATTTCAATTCATCATCTTGCATGATATAGACCGTAGTCCAGTGTCTATTAACGGGGTCAGCCCCTGGTATAAGGTAGCGTAAGAATCGAAAGATAATTGCTCGCTCTGGCACATGCTTTAAGCTTGGCATATCTTTATGGCTATTAGGCGCAAGCCAGTTGGAAATGCTTTCCCAAACGGTATTATTATCTGGTGCATTAGCTGCTGTGGTATGTTCAAAAGGTCGTTCAATAATTAAGGGAAATTTCATGCTCTGTATATGAAGCATGGCATCCACAAGGGAAATATAATCTGTACGCTGCTCTAATATTGATTTTAGCGCGTGTGGATTTTTAGCTATGCCCATAAGCGTGTTATGAAAAATATCACGTGCTTGTAATGTGCGGATATGATGCGTAACCTTTAAGCCATTAAGTACAGCATATATGGCGCAAAAGACATCTATTTTACCTTGATAAAAAGGCTGCATAACTCACCCACCATACCAGTCATTTTATTGGCTAAAAAAATGTTTATTAACAACATTTTGAGCTTTACCATTAACCCAAGCTTGTATATTTTCCGCAGCAAGTCGCAATATGTTAGCGCGAGCCTTACGTGTTGCCCAGCTTATATGTGGTGTTATTAAGCAATTTGGTGCTGATAATAAGGGATTATCCTTAGCAGGGGGTTCTGTGGATAGAACATCAACTCCAAGTCCACCTAGTTGTCCGCTGTGTAAAGCTTCAGCCACGTCGGCTTCATTAAGTAAAGGTCCGCGGGCTGTGTTAATGATAATACTACCGGGTTTCATAGAGGCTAGACGTTTAGCATCAACTAAATTTCGTGATTCATCATTAAGTGGGCAATGAAGAGAAATAACATCACTAGTGCGAAAAATGGTATCAAGGTCTGCAAAACTACATGGATATTCATCACAAGTTTTAGGTGAGCGATTATAAGCTTGTACTTGCATACCAAAAACATGTGCCATATGACCGACTTTATGCCCAATATTACCAAATCCAACAATGCCCATACGCATTTCTGACAAGTCACGCAAAGGTTTTAACCAATAGCACCAATCAATGCAATTATTCCAATCTCCAGATTTCACACTTTGACTATGGTCACTAATGCCACGTGTTAGTTCAAGTAATAGAGCCATAACATGTTGGGCTACGGTATCAACTCCATAAGCAACCACATTACAAACCGGTATATTTCGCTTGGCCGCAGCTTCAATGTCAACAACGTCATAGCCTGTAGCCACAATTCCAATATAACGCAAATTTGGTAATTGTTCTATGGTCTTGGCACTAAGTGGTGTTTTATTGGTAATAACAATTTCTGCATCGTGGGCGCGTTTTACTACATCATCCATGTGGGTACGCTCATATACTGTAACACTTGCAAATGCTTCAAAAGATTCCCAACTAAGATCACCGGGGTTAATAACCGCACCATCAAGAATGACCATATTCATAACAATTCCTCAATAATAATTGTAAAAAAATAAAAAGACTTTTCGTTGTGAGTTTTATAAAAAACCCACCATGAAAAGTCTTTATAAAAATATTACGCTAAAAACGCGCCATGAAAACATTACTAGTTATTTATAACACGGAAGTCATCACGACGATTTTGAGCCCAAACAGCCTCACCCGTTCCTGGAACTAATGGATTTTCTTTACCATAGCTTAACATTTCCATTTGTGCTGGATTAACACCAAGCATGGTCATATATTCAAAAGCCGCACGAGCGCGACGTTCGCCAAGGGCTAAGTTGTATTCTTGAGTACCACGAGCATCGCAGTTACCTTCAATACGCACACGAATGCGAGGATACATCTTCATGAGTTCAGCTTTTTGGCGTAAGATTTCCTTGCCTTCGGTATTAATATCAAACTTATTAAAGGCAAAATAGATGCGTCCATCGGTAATTTGTTGCATGGCGGTTTGCTCTGCAGCAGTCCAGCCAGATTCCATTTCTGGTTCAGAGCCGCTGCTAGTTTTACTAGAACAACCAAAACCAGCCCCCAGTGCAAGTATAAGGGTTAGGATAACAGCAAATCTTTTCATAAGGCCTCCTAAAAAATGATTTAAATGTCTTAAACATTTATAATTTCAGTTAATATACTAAAAAATACATATAGCAGAACATTATTCATTTTATCCTTAACAGTTTTTTTGTCAAGAGTAATAAGATCTTAAAATTTTTACCAACAACTTAAAGCTATAAGTGACCTTTTTTTAGGTTCTAATTAATAAAAAACCTACTTAAATGTCACTAAGAGAACTAATATACCATTAAAATTTAAGTTATTAGCTCCAATAAAAAAATAAACTTTTATCTTTTTTGGTTGCAGTATACATCTCCTTATGCCATTATGCACGAGCTATTACATATATATAAATGATAAACAAAATGATTGTAATATGCAATATAATGAGATTATTAAGCTTTTATTTTTATCCACTCTGTACATGCCATAATAATCCCAATACATTAGTCCTATGTGAAAGAGGAATTTATGAAAAAGTTTGCTAGTTTTTTTACTGTAACCGTTTTAGCTTGTAGTGTTTTTCTTTTAAGTGCCTGTAAAGAAGAGGTTATTCAAAAAGCACCTCCACCGCCTTTAGTGACTGTCTTTGAAATAAAGTCTGCCGACCACCCTTATAATGTCAACTATCAAGGTGTTACCCAAGGTTCTAAGGCTGTTGATGTACGTGCCAGAGTTGAGGCAATCATTGAAGAAAGACTTTATACCGAAGGGCAATATGTAGATCAAGGCCAGATTTTATTCCAGCTTGAGCGTGACCAATATGAAGCGCGTGTGGCTGAAGCTAATGCGCAATATGAAAATGCTTTGCGTGAATGGAATCGTGTACGCCCGCTATATGCTCAAAATGCGCTTAGCCAAAAAGATCGCGACAATGCCCAAGCAGCTTATGAAACAGCAAAAGCTAATTTACGTACCGCTCAAATTAACCTTGATTACTGTCAAGTGGTAGCACCTGTTGCTGGTTACACTTCTAAAGAAGAAGTTACCCCAGGTAACCTTGTAAGCAACAGCACTTTGCTAACCTATGTTAATCAAACAAATCCTCTTTATGTAAATTTTTCCGTTGCTAGTACTGAATACATGCGTGGTTTACAACTAGCTGCACAAGGGCGCATGTTTATTCCTAAGAAAAATGCATATACTGCAAAAATACGCCTAGTTGATGGCACTATGTATATGAAGGAAGGCGTTGTTACCTTTGTGGGTACACAAGTGGACCAAAGCATGGGTGTTATTCAAATGCGCGCTACCTTTGATAATAGTGATGGCATAATATTGCCGGGGCAATATGTACGTATTTTTTTAGAAGGTGCTGTGCTTAAAAACGCCACACTCATACCTCAAAAGTGCGTGCTCATTACTCAGCAAGGGCCTTTAGTTATGGTGGTTAATAAGGATAACATTGTTGAAATGCGCCCCATTAAAATCACTATGCCTGTTGAGCAAATGTATCTTTTAGAAGGCGGTTTAGAAGAAGGGGAGCGCATTATTCTTGACGGACTTGTTAAAGCGCGCTCTGGACAGCCTGTAACCATTGGTGACCCTAATGCTGAAAAAGCAAAAGCCCCTGCTTCAACAGAAACCAAACCAGAGAGCAAAGAAGCTCAAGATAGCAAGCAAGAAAATGCCCCTGCAAAATAATGAGGCTAAGATATGACCACGTCTAATGAGAATATAAAGCCGAGTCTTTTTGTTCGGCGTCCCATACTATCAACAGTTATTTCCCTGCTAATCACGCTTGTGGGTGGCTTAGCTATTATTGCTTTACCAGTAGCCCAATATCCTGACCTTGTGCCTCCACAAATAACTGTTGACGTATCATACCCAGGTGCTTCGGCTCAAACCATTGCCGAAACTGTTATTGCACCACTTGAAGTGCAAATTAACGGCGTGGAAGACATGCTTTATATGACTTCTTCCACCTCTTCCGGCTGGGGTAGTGGCACTATTAACGTCTATTTTAATCTAGGCACAGATCCAGATATTGCGTTGGTTAACGTGAATAATAAAGTTAACCTAGCTCAAACCTTGCTTCCAGAAGATGTACGCAGGCAAGGTATATCAGTAACGAAGCGGTCTCCGGCCATGCTTCTAATTATTTCGCTCTTCTCTCCAGACGGGCGATATGATATACCATATGTCTCTAACTATATGCAGACCAATATTGTTGATGAAATGAAACGTATCCCCGGAGTTGGTGATTGTTCTGTTTTTGGTGATGCTAACTATGCCATGCGAGTTTGGCTAGACCCAGATAAACTGACTAAATATAATCTAACTCCCACTGACGTAAACTTAGCAATCCAAGATCAAAATGCTCAATTTGCTCCAGGACGTCTTGGGGCTATGCCTGCCACTAAAGGTACAGAACTTACTTGGCAATTGGACACTCAAGGACGTCTAGTAGATAGCGAAGAATTTGCTAATATCATTATTCGCTCCCAACCAGATGGTGGTTTTTTACGTGTAAGAGACGTAGCAAGAGTTGAGCTTGGTGCACGTGACTATGAGGTTGTAAGTGAGCTTAACGGGACTGCTGCAAGAATGGCTGGGGTTTACCTATTACCGGGAGCCAATGCCATCGAGACTGGTAGATTAGTACAGGAAAAACTAGATGAAATATCTGAACGTTTTCCAGATGGTTTAGAATATGATGTACCATATAATACTAATATTTTTGTACAAGCGTCCATTGATGAAGTTGTAATGACACTAATAGAAGCAATGGTCTTGGTTTTCCTTGTAGTATATATCTTCTTGCAAAATTGGCGTGCAACGCTTATCCCTTGTCTTGCTGTACCTGTATCAATTATTGGTACGTTTGCTGGTATGTATGCTCTTGGTTATACAATTAATACACTAACTCTTTTTGGTATGGTGTTAGCCATTGGTATTGTGGTGGACGACGCCATTGTTGTGCTTGAAAATGTGGAGCGCATTATGCGCACCGAGCATAAAAATGCCATGGATGCTACGGCCAAAGCCATGCATGAAGTTACCGGACCAGTTATTGCTATTGTGCTTGTGCTTTGTGCTGTGTTTGTGCCTGTTTCTTTTATGGGTGGGCTTGCAGGCGAGATGTATAAGCAATTTGCCATTACCATTTCTATTTCAGTTATTATTTCTGGCATTGTAGCCCTTACCTTAACCCCTGCCCTTTGCACCATCTTACTAAAACCACACGACTCCAACGTAAAACCCTGGAAAGTTTTTGTCTGGTTTAACTGGTGGTTTGGTAGGGTAACCCATCGTTATGTACGCATTGTACGTAGTATTAAAGAAGCTGGCATGCGCAGTATACTTGTGTTTATACTCATGCTTGTAGCCATGGGCTGGTTATTTAAAACCGTACCAACAGCACTTGTACCCAATGAAGACCAAGGATATATTCTTGGTATGACCATTTTACCAGACGGCTCTACGCTACAACGCACAGAAGCTGTTATGAATGACATTGAAAAGCAAATGCTTAGTCTGCCCATTGTTGATAACTTTATCGGCATAACAGGCATTGATATTACTTCATTTTCCGGTAAAAGCAATTATGCTACATTCTTTGTAACATTGAAAAATTGGAGCGAACGCCCCAATGAAAACCAATCATCCGGAACTTTAGCTCGTATGGCATTTGGCATGACAGGCAATATACCAGAAGCCATATCCTTAGCCTTTGAACCGCCACCCATTACAGGTATGAGTACCACTGGTGGTTTTGAAGCCTTTATACAAAGCCGCGGTACTGGCAATCTAGAAGAATTACAAGATTGGGCCAATAAAGTTGTTGAAGAGGCCAATAAACGCCCAGAAATTACTGGAGCACAAAACCTCTTTACCACTGGTTCGCCTCAAATGTATGCTAACCTTGATCGAGAGCGTTGCCTTGCACAAGGTGTAAACATATCTGATGTTTTTACAGTCATGCAAGGTATTTTTGGGTCTACCTATGTTAATGACTTTAACCTTGGTGGGCGTACTTACCAAGTTCTACTAAGTGCAGAGGCCCCTTACCGCATGCTGGGCGAAGCATTAAAAGACGTTTCTGTACGAAACAATAAGGGTGAGATGGTTCCTCTAAATAACCTTATTACCCTAGAACGACGCACAGCAGCTCAATCAGTTAGCCGCTATAATGTATTCCCCGCTGCTCAAATATTAGGTGGTCCTGCTCCTGGTTATTCATCAGGTCAAGCTATTGCTGCCATGCAAGAAGTTGCCAATGAAATACTACCCACTGACTATGCCCTTGGGTGGTCTGGTTCTGCTTTACAAGAAATTTTAGCCTCCGCTGATACAACAACCATCTTTGCCTTAGCATTGCTCATGGTATTTCTTATCCTAGCAGCTCAATATGAAAGTTGGTCATTACCCATTGCAGTTCTAACTGCTGTGCCTTTTGGTGTTTTTGGGGCAATTACCGCCACCTATTTCCGTGGCCTTGCCAATGACGTATATTTCCAAGTTGCTTTGGTTACACTGGTGGGACTTGCGGCCAAGAATGCTATTTTAATTGTGGAGTTTGCAGTTGAAGCTTGGAGATCTGGCAAAAGCCTTGATGTGGCGGCTATGCATGCCTCACGTCTACGGTTTAGGCCAATTATCATGACTTCGCTTGCCTTTATTATGGGTTGTGTGCCACTAGCTATTAGTGCTGGTGCAGGTGCCAACAGCCGCCATGCTATTGGTACAGCCGTTATTGGTGGTATGCTTGCAGCTACTTGTATTGCCACATTATTTGTACCATTTTTCTTTAAGAAAATTATGCAATTCTCCCTTTGGACTCAAGGCAAGAAAGATCCACATGCCAATAACCATCATTTTGATGAAAATGAGGAAAATATATAATGAACATTCGTAAAATATTATTACTGTTAAATACAATTTTTTGCCTAAGCATATTATCTGCTTGTTCCTTTGCTCCCACCTATGAGCGACCAGAAATGGCTATGCCTGAAGCTTGGCAAGGTGTAGAGCTTGCAAGTGCCCCACTTAATCAAGACTGGTGGAAGCGATTTGATGACCCTATCTTGAATGCTCTTGTTGAAGAAGCTCTAAGAAATAATCAAGACCTTGATGAATCTCTAGCCAAAATTGATAGTGCTGCAGCTCAAGTGGGTATTGCACGTTCGGCAATCTTTCCTAATATAGCAGGTACTGGTTCTGCTGTAGGTAATTCTGCCAGCATTAACGGGCCTAACAGCACCGATATAACCAGAGAGCAATATGATGAAGGTGAGTTGAAACGCATTACATCTACCTTCCAAGGTGCTTTAAGTGCCTCCTGGGAAATTGACCTTTGGGGTAAATATCGCAATACATTCACTGGCCTTAGCGACGTATTGCTAAGCACCAAGGTTGGTTATGAAGCCTTACGTTTATCCGTGGCTGGTCAAACTGCTCAGTCATATTTCACCCTGCTTGCTCTTGATATGCAGTTGGAAACTGCTAAACGTACTCTTAAATCACGCGAAGAGGGTATGGTTATTTATAATCAACGCTACAAACAAGGTGACATTACAGAGCTTGATTGGTTACGAGCCAAGAGTGAAGTAGAAACTGCTCGCGCATCAACCCTTACCACCATGGTACAGCTTGATGCAGCCGAGGCATCCCTTGCTGTACTGCTTGGACGCTCTCCGCGCGATATTATGACTAAAAATGCAGACCGCGGTACACCTATTGCTAAATTACCTGCACCACCTGTCTTACCTGCTGGACTACCTTCTGAATTATTATTACGTCGTCCAGACATACGTGCTTCCGAATATATGATTATGGCCTACAATGCCAATATTGGTGTGGCTAGGGCTGACTTTTTCCCTGCCATTACCTTGACTGGCTCATTAGGCTCACTTAGTGCCGATGCCATAGAGCTTTTTTCTGGCCCTGCAGGCATGGCAAGCTATGGTGCAAGTGTAGCTTTGCCCATACTAGACTTTGGACGTCGCTGGTATGCTGTGGATGATGCTCAAGCTTTGAAACGTCAAGCCATAGCTCTTTATCGCAAAACCATACAATCAGCGTTTCAAGATGTGCGCACATCTTTTACTGCTCAACGTGAAGCAGATGCCATTGTAGCAAGTATTCAAGCTCAGGTGGACAACTTAACCCGTGCTACCGAGTTAGCAAGATTACAATATGACAATGGTTACACTGATTATCTAACGGTTTTAGATGCAGAAAGACAGCTATTTAGTGCTGAATTACAACTAGCTACGGTGATGCGCGATAGGCTCAACGCTGTTGTGGATGTATGTATGGCTCTTGGTGGTGGTTGGCAAGAAATTATGCCCGCAAAAGCCATAGGTACAGAAGCTCAAGCAAAGCAATAAAACAATGTAACAAAAATAGCTCAAGCCTTGACCCTTGGCTTGATGTGTTTATCATTGATACATGAAAATAAGTTTTAAAAAAATCTTCCTCAGCCTTTTGGCCTTAGGGCTACTATGTGGGGTTCTTGCTGTTGCTGCAGTGGCAGGATTTTTCTATTGGGCAGCCCAAGACTTGCCAGATATTGAAAGTCTGGCTAACTTTAAGCCGCCTCAAGCCACTATTGTTTTAGCACGAGATGGTTCAGCTCTTGGTAGCCTCTTCTACGAAAAACGCTTTACTGTGCCTTTACACCTTATGTCACCACATATACCAAAGGCCTTCTTAGCAGCAGAGGATGATAGTTTTTATCAACATAAAGGTATTGATCCCATAGCCATTGTACGTGCTGCTCTTGCCAACTTACAAAGTGGTAAAACTAAGCAAGGTGGTAGTACCATTACCCAGCAAGTAATTAAACAACTACTCCTTACCCCAGAAAAAAGTTATACCCGTAAAGTAAAAGAAGCCATCCTCGCCTATAGGTTAGAAAAACAACTCACCAAGGATGAAATCTTAACCATTTATCTTAATCAAATATTCCTTGGTCAGCATGCCCATGGTGTGGAGGCCGCTGCACGTACCTTTTTTGGTAAACATGCAACCGACATTACCTTGGCAGAAAGTGCCCTGCTTGCCGGTATGCCTCAAGCTCCCAGTCGCTATAACCCTTTTCGCCACCCAGAATCGGCCAAAGCAAGACAAATGTATGTGCTTGGAAGATTACGCACCCTTAAATGGATTAGCGAAGATGAATACACACAGGCTATAAACGAACCACTAGTTTACTGGACAATGCCTGAAACCCCAGGGGGGGCGTCTGCTTGGTATTTAGAAGAAGTGCGTAGACTATTAATTGAATTCTTTAATAAAGAAAATCTTGCAAAATTAAATCTTCCTACCGACAAAGTTGGTGAAGACTTTGTTTACCAATCGGGACTCACCGTTAGCACCTCCATGGACCCAACTCATCAACAAGCTGCTGCTGAAGGTTTGCGTAAGGGACTTGAGGAGTTAACCAAACGCCAAGGCTGGCGAGGACCATTAAAAAATCTCCCTGAGGATCAGCGTACTGCATTTTTAAATAAAAGTAAGTTTACACCTTATGATTTAGTAGGGGGCACATGGAAGCAAGCTCTTGTATTAAAAGTAGAAAAAAACAATGCCCAAGTGGCTCTTGGTAACAACTATACAGGAGATGTTAGCGTTAAAACCATGTCTTGGGCCAGAAAGCCCAACCCAAAAGTTATTGCAGCCTATGCCCCTGCCATTAAAGATGTTAATAAAGTTCTTAAAGTTGGCGATGTGATTTGGGTTTCTGCACCAGATAGCATTGAGCGTGAGGTTACTGAAAAGGGTAAAAAGGTTCTTAAAGAACCAAGCTATGATCCATCTATCATAACCACAGAAAAACCCATTACCCTTGCTCTACAACAAATTCCAGAGGCACAAGGAGCACTGGTATCCATTGAGCCAGCCACTGGAGATGTGGTGGCTTTAGTGGGTGGTTATCAATTTGGTTCAAGCCATTTTAATCGTGCCGTACAGGCAGAACGCCAACCAGGTTCGTCTTTCAAACCCTTTGTGTACTCAGCAGCTATTGATCGTGGTTTTACTGCATCAACTACATTATTGGATGAACCTTTTGCATATATAAATCCATATACAAATAAACTATGGGAGCCTGCCAACTACGATAATGAATTCAAAGGCCCCATTGAACTTTCAAAAGCCCTTGCCCAATCGCGCAATGTCTGTACTGTGCGCGTTGCTCAATATATTGGCATACCTGCTGTTATTGAGCGCGCCAAAGCCATGGGGTTTGAACCTCACTTTCCAAACGAGCTTGCCGTTAGCCTTGGAGCTGTGGCAGTATCACCCCTAAATCTTACTCAAGCCTATACTGCTTTTGCCTATCAAGGCTGGGCTGTACGCCCACGCATCATAACTTCAATCAAAGACGCTCAAGGACGAGAGTTATATAGCCAAGCCCCAGAACACTGGCAGGCCATTACTCCACAAAATGCCTTTATTATGGCAACATTACTTAAAAAAGTTGTAACCTCTGGCACAGCCAGACGTGCTTTAGTGTTAAATAAACCTATTGCCGGAAAAACCGGCACAACCAATGAAGAGCGTGATGCTTGGTTTGTTGGCTTTACCCCTCACCTAGTAACAGGTGTATATATGGGCTATGATCAATTACGCAGCCTTGGACGCCGCGAAACTGGCGGTTCTACTGCTTTGCCATCCTTTGTCCATTACCGTAAAAAAATAGAGCATTTTTATCCGAACGATGATTTTGTCATGCCAAATAATATTTTAATGCTTGATGACTTGGCCTACAAAGCCGATGAGCCAATTACTGGTACTGCCTTCATGGAAGAAGATATATACGTTGAAGAGCAAGGCGAAGATTTATTTAAACAACTATACTAAGGAAGAATTATGCCACCCTATGGGTCATTAGTAATCATTGTCACAGCCAAGGGTAAACGACATATTAAGCGTGTGGAACAAGGCCAAGATTGGCATAGTGGTGATGGCATCCTATCCATGCAGGATGTGGCAAATGCCCACTATGGAACAGAAGTTACCACCAGTCTTGGTGTACCTTTGCGCCTACAAGAACCTACTCTTCGTGACCTTTTAAAAGGCGTAAAAAGGCAAACTCAAATTATCTACCCTAAGGATATTGCCTATATTTGTATGCGCTTAGGTGCTGGTGAGGGGCGCACTATCATTGAAGCTGGTTCCGGTTCTGGTGCGCTAACACTTGGGCTTTCGTGGTTTTCTGGTAAAAGTGGCCATGTACACAGCTTTGAAGCTCGCGAAGAATTTCATAAGTTAGCTCGTCGTAACCTACAATGGGCAGGACTTGGTGAAAATGTCACCCTCTACCATAAAGATATTGCAAATGGCTTTGACGTTGATAATGCCGATGCCTTATTTCTTGATGTGCGCACCCCTTGGGAATATCTTGAACATGTCGTTAAAGCCATACGCCCTGGTGCAAGCCTTGCCTTTCTCCTACCTACTGTTGACCAAGTAAGCAAACTCTTACTTGGCCTTGAGCGTGGACCATTTGACGATATAGAAGTTTGTGAGCTCTTAATGCGCCGCTGGAAGCCAGTGGCTGATCGTTTACGCCCCAATGATCGCATGATTGCACATACTGGATTTCTGGTCTTTTGCCGCCACCAAGAACGTAGTCAAGACTTTGAGCAAAGAAAACCCTTAGGTACTAGAGAGCGCAAACAAGAAGCTGCACGTAAGGCTCGTATGGAAGAAAGTGAATGAAAAAAGATATTATTCTTCAAACTGCAGCTAGGCTCTTCGCTCAATATGGTTACAATCGTACATCCACGGCCCAATTAGCTGAAGAAGCAGGCGTTGCTGAAGGCACTATCTTTCGTCACTTCAAAAGTAAAGAGCATATATTCATTACTTTGATAAAAAATTTACGCGAAAAAATGTCTTATGAGGTCTACCAGTACATAGAAATACAAGGTGATCAAAAAGGCATGGAACGCATCGAATCCATGATTAAAGCCTGTTATGCTTTTGCTAATAGAAATAATGTTGACTTTGCAGTGCTTTTACGTGACGCCCCTGGTCATTACGGAGATCCCAATAGCACAGCCTTTGACCATTCACGTACCATATATATATTACTCCAAGAATATTTTGAGTCCGCCATTACACAAGGTCAAACCGATGGTAGTATGCGCAAAGATCTACACCCTGCTGACACAGCTTGCTTGCTTGCTACATCATTAGTGGGACTAATGCGCGTAGTGCATTTAAAATTTCTTAGCCCATCTACTGACATACTCAAAAACTTCCTGCTTTGCACCACATCTATGTTAGAAAAAAGATAGTTTTTATCACCACTTGAAAGTAAGGGTGAGTTTTTGGGCCTTAACAAAAGTTTCTTTTTATACTACGTTGCATAGTGAGTTTTGCTAAGATCTCGTTTTTGATTACCTATACTCATACTTCCACAAACTTTCCCATTCGCCGTAATGGGTTGTAGTATCAAGGATGATACAGCTTTCAGGTTTTGGCAGGGCCTCACAAAAGCTTTTGTTGACCATAGGCGGAACAATATCATCGTTCGTACTCATTACATGCTTTTGCGGTATATGTTTTATTTTATGTACGATATGCAAGGGATTTTGCGATTGTGTAAGTGGGCTAACATTGTGGTGCTTTGTCCAAGTTGCAATGTCAAGGTTGGCTGCTATAGTTCCTAAAAATACAACATCATTTCTTGTACTTGCCATAAGTGCTCCTATGGCCCCACCGCCAGAATAGCCCACAAGTACAACATCTTTTGCAAGGGTTTTTTCTTTGACTATATCTACAACCTTATTCATAGCCTCTACCACTTCTAAAGAATAACGGTGAGATGTCCAATATTTTTGTTGGCATTTATCCTTAGAATCTGAAAGATTCATAATATATTGACAAGGCCTTGCAAGATATAAAACTGCATTCTTACTTGGGTCTCGCTTGGCAATATTAAATGCTGTTGGCGTGGTAGGTGTTGGGTCAGATGAAGGCATGGTGCGTGTTTTCCATGCAAAGCCGTCTCCTTCAATATATACATGTAGGGTATGGTTATTAGCAGGACTTGTGGAAGAACGCAAAAGGGTAAAGAAAGTAAAATTATCTGTTGTCGATAGTAAGGTTTCAAAGCCATATTTTGCTTTTATGGCCTGAGGATTAAGCATAGTGTTGATAAGTGGATCGTAACCAGAGGCAATATTTTGTTGAGAAGAACTACATGCCACAAGAAAGGTGCATAATAGGCATATGAGAATACGATACATATTGTTCATGATGATTTTTAATTTTTTATAGAGCAAGATGCAACAAATTTTTTATGGAAATTATATCATAACATTCAAAGAGTATTAACAAAAAAATTGCCAAAAAGTTGTATAATGCAGCTTTTTGGCAATTTTATTCGTTTATTTTAACTAGTCGATGCTGAAAAACGCATTTCCATGCATTTTTCAGAAAGGCACGCCCACTCCAAATGCCCCTTCGGGGACGCCGGAAGCAAGTTCCGGCTCATTTTACGTGGCGCAAAATTTTTGCTGTCGCAAAAATTTTGTTAGTCGCCACAGAAAAACTAAAATTTAGCGTCATAAAAATGCCAGAAAAGTGCATCCCATGCCCTTATTTCTGGCATTTTTATTTGCGCATTTTTTCTAAAAAATAGTTTATTTTAATCCTGTTGTATAGTTTTTCAGTGTCGACTAACTATAAAAAGAATTTATTTAAATAGTTATCATGTTTTCGGTTAGCTACTTACTTAAACCAAGGGCTACGCGTTTGGTTGAAATTCTAGCATCAATTAAATCTGCTGCTTTCACTGCATCAGCTTCTACACCAAAGGTTGCGCCCACAACCCCTTCTAGTCCTTCCACAGCTAATTGAGTAACTAGTGGTGAACCAAGTATATGTGGTGGATGCCCAATATGAGTATAAACTCCGCTAGCCACAGCATAAAGCCCAATGGCAACGGCTTTTTCAGAGTACCATTCTGGGGCAGAGGCAGCCACAGGTAAATCAGATATATCTACGCCAAGCTCATTGGCAAGTAAGGCACAAAGCTGTAAAACGCGTGAATTATCAACACAACTGCCCATATGTAAAACAGGTGGTATTTTAAGCGCGTTACAAACACCCTTTAAACCTTCACCAGCCATATCTGCACCTTCTGGCATGAGTAGTCCAGCTTTACCAGCAGCAGTGGTTACACAACCTGTTACAAGAACAAGTATATCACGCTTAATAAGCTCTTTCATAAGCCCCACATTTAAGGAGTCATGCTTAATGCGTGGGTTATTACAGCCAACAACAGCCACAGCACCACGAATAGCACCACTCTTAATGGCATCTATAAGCGGGGTTGCAGTACCACCTAGGGCAGCTAAAATTGCCTCATTGGAAAAACCAGTCATAATATCCATAGGCTGACCTGGAATATTAACACGCTTGGGGTCGCGCTTAGTAAATCCTTCAACAGCACTACGCACGATGGCCTTGCCCTGCTCTAAAGCAGTACTTGGCTTAATATCAAAGTGATCAGCACCAGTAAAACGAGCCTTGGGGGCTGTATCAATAAAGCGTGTATGGAAACAAGAAGCCACATTTACCAATGAAGGCATAATGCACTGATAATCAACAACAATTGCTTCTACAGCACCGGTAATTAAGGCAAGTTCGGTCATAAGGTGGTTGCCTGCCATAGGCACACCTTGGCGCATAAGTAATTCATTACCAGTACAGCAAAGTCCAGCAACGTTAATGCCACCGCTTGCACCATTTTGCTTAGCAAGTGCTACCAACTCTGGGTCTTTGGAGGCGGCTAAAATAACTTCTGAAACTACAGGATTATGACCATGCACCAAAATATTTACACAATCTTCTTTAAGTACGCCAAGGTTGGCTTGGGACGTTCTTGGAGTGGGTGTACCAAAAAGAATGTCAGAAAGCTCTGTGCCAATCATGGAGCCTGACCAACCATCAGCAAGGGCGCAGCGTGCTGAATGTAATAATATATTCACAGCATCGTTATCCACACCCATGTGGGTACGGTGCATCATTTCGGCAATTTCGCGGTCTACACCACGTGGGGTAATATTTAGCTTTTCCCACAATTCACGACGCTTAGCAGGAACACGGCTTAAGAAGTTAACTTCTTTGCGGCGACTACCAAAATCAGTAAAGAGTAGTTCTGCAAGCTCCTTAGCCACGGTAAGTGTTTCTTTATTACCAACATCAATACCAAGCTCAGCAGCTATGCGACGTAATTTTTCTTCATCTTTAATAGTGTAATCAGGGGCTTTACCCTCTGCAACGGCTTCAAGTACTTCAATAAGGTCACGTCCATGGTCGGAGTGGCTAGCAGAACCACCGGCCACAAAACGAGCAAAGTTACGCGCTACAATAATATCGGCATTGGCACCACAAACCCCAAGTGCTTTCTTGCCTTTACCATCTTCACTATGCACCACACGACATGGCCCCATGCTACAGTTTTTACAGCTTGTTCCAAGTTCACAAAACTTACATGCAGGTTGCTGTTGGTCAAAGCGATCCCAAACAGTTTCAATATTTTCTGCGCGGGCCTTTTCAATCATGGCGGTGGCATCTTCCCATATTGTCAAGTCTGCAGGACTTTTTGGTGGTTTTTGACTCATGAAAATCTCCTTTTTCAGCTGTTAGAAGTTATATTATTTTTTTGTTTTACTACATCTACTCATAAGCTTGGCAAAAACATAGTCTTGAGCTTTTGCATCATTAATTGCCTCCATGGGTATTTCAGCTCGGGCCATATTCTTATGACCACCTGCTGAACCCACGGCCCCAAAATTTTGAGAAGCAAGATCACCCATATTCTTACTACCGTCGCCCCTAAAAATTATTACAAGGGTATTTTCAAAAACACCACTGACAGCAACCCAGCGCAAACCATGCACACGCGTAAAAAAGTCTGCAATAGCAACCAATAAGTCTGGTGAGCTAACATCACCAACATGGGTATGTGCACCACTTTTGCATGTTTTTAAGGTACGAAAAGCACGGCTAAATAATGGTAACCAGCCCAAAAGATATTCACTACGCAAAATACGGCGCATTAAATTTATGTCTGCAAAACGAGATAAATATTGATAAGCTTGGAAGTCAGCGGTAATACCAGAGCGATCAAAAGCCGCAGTGTCAGCACGTATACCATACAGTAAGGCTGTGGCTAAAAGCTTACCAGGGCGTATATCTAAAGACTTCATATAGCGTGTCAGCATGGTACAAGTAGCACCATACTCCGGTGAAATATCAACAAAGTCTGCTTCATATACTTCATTTTCTAATGATGGGTGATGATCAATTATTACAGAAAAATGAATATCCTTAAACGCAGGGTTATGATGAGGCTGAGAATCAACAATGGCAAATCGATTAAATTGATTAAGCATTGTTGGTTCCCAAATTTCAAGAGGCACACGTAAATAACGTAACATTGCTAAATTATCTGGTCTGGTAACTTGATTAATACTGGCAATGGTTACATCCTTAACTCGTGGGCGTAAAATACGTTTTAATCCCATGGCAGAGCCAAGTGCATCTGGATCTGCAACCACCAATATACACCATGAATCATTTTTGTTTAAACTACTACGCCATTGTTGAATACGTGTTAAAATTTTAATATCTTTTTTGCTCATGGGCGTAGATCCAAAATTTGTTCTAAGATGGCATATGATTGTTCAATGCCACTCCAATTAAATATCTCTAACATATGACAAACACCATGCGGTAATTGCTGTACCATGTTCTGCACCACTTCATATTCATGGGCTGTAAAATAATTTAATGCAAGGTGTTCATCTCTTTTACCTGGAGCACTCCAATGTACTAGCGACACATGTTTAAGAAGTTCACTTTGTAATAGCATTTCGTGCTGATTAAAGCCTAGCATATGCCCCACATCAAGGCAAATCCCAATGGGCATATGGGGCAAATTAAAAAGCTTTGTTCCAAGGTTCACCAATGGTGCATATTCAATATTTTCTAATAATATTGGCAAATTAGTATGAGTATACCAAGTTTTTATAAAGCTTAATAAAAATTTTTCTTGTTGCCTTGCTTCAGTAACTATATGACCATTAATGTGAGTTGGTGGATGCAAAACACCAAAACGCGGGTTTAGATATGCGGCTTTAGCTGCAACATTAAGAGCAATCCTTGCGGCTTTGCTTCCATCATCCATACCCCAAGGTAGGTCCACGGGTAAATGTATATGCCAATTGATTGGTAAGTTAGCTAAATTTTGCGGCAGGTCAACTTCGGTATAATTTAGACATGCTTGTGATTCAAAAAAGTATAAACCTACTTCTTGCACCTTGGATGCAAGAAAAAATGCATTTGCTGCCACAGTGTCAGGTAATATACAAGATGGAGCAGCAATGGGTAATATTTTCATGACATTATAAACGAGTATGAATTTTTAATTCACGTAGTGGCTGTCTATTAATCAAGGCAAGCCCACCACGAATAATACGATATAAAAACCATAATAGCACCAATAAGACACAGGCAAGCATTACAAAAATATATTGCAATGCTAAACGTATGGCTGGGTCAACCCATAATTGAGCTAGGCTGTCAATTTGTGATGTATCGGGTATGACTATGCCGGTAGCTCCCAATAAAAAAATAGTGGCTACAACAATTAAACAGATTAATACAAAACTAATCCAAAGGCTTCTAAAAAGCCAAATACAATGTTGCTCTACAAATACCGCTCCCTCCTTGTTGGCTGCATAGCGCGAAAAAAACACACCCACCAAGGCCACAAAAAATGTAACTCCAACAACCAAGGATAACATGGAAAGAGCATAATAAATTAATAATGTTGTATCACTGGTTAGGATGGACTTGCCCCCTAAAGTTGTGGACATAAAGATTTCCTTAAATAATGATGTTAAATTAGCATAATAAAAAATCAACTTAATGTAAATGTGGTGTGTATGAACTATATAGTTCTCCCACGTAATACTTCCTCTATTTATGATTTTTCAAATATTGCCTACCAAAAACAACTTGCCCCAACGATATGGCACCATCATTGGCTGGAAGCTCTTTAGGTAATAATACTATAAAGCCTAAACCTTCAAGTAAATATGTAAGTATGGTGTATAACGTTGCATTTTGCATTGCTCCACCACAAAGAGCTATAGTTTTGGTATTTGTTTGCTTTGCAACCATACCAGCCATCTGTGCAAATCCATGAGCTAAACCCACATGAAAACGCCTTGCAGCCAAGGCTTTATCTTTTTCTGCTAAAGCATTTAAGAATAATTCTTGGCTTGGTAGTTCCCAAAGCCCGTCTTGCTCATATGGTTTACAAACATAACCATCGTTTATGCTTCCCTCACCTACCCAGCTAAGCTTACTTTGTGCATATTCAAGACATATGGCGGCTTGTCCTTCATAGGTAGTATGAGTACAAATCCCAAGTCCTGCCGCCACTGCATCAAAAAGTCGACCTACACTGGAACTTTGCGGGCAATTAATATTGCCCTTTAGCATTTCTAAAACAGCCGACCCAAATTTTTCATGCTGATTAATAATTTGTTCTTGCCACGGGCTATGCATGGCAAGTGAAAGAGCAATACGCCAAGGCTCTTTAGTGGCAACATCTCCACCAGGCAGAGCAAATGGACTTAGCCGACCCAAGCGTTTTTGCTCTAACGTTGTGGTGTTAATATATAATAGTTCACCACCCCAAATGCTGTTATCAAGCCCAAGACCTGTACCATCAAGACTTAATGCAAGAGCTGCCCCTGCAAAGTTATGTTCTCCAAGCACGCTCCATGCATGAGCAAAGTGATGTTGCAAGGCAATACATGGAATATCACGTTCTTTAGCCATGTTTTTTGCCACTTGTGTGGACATAAAGTTTGGGTGCAAGTCATGTACTATGGCTTTAGCTTTAATGGCTAAAAGCATTTCTAAGTGTAAAATAACCTCATGGTAAAATGCTAAAGTTTCAACATTTTGTAAATCACCTATATGCTGACTTACAAAGGCCATAGCTCCACGACTAAGGCATAGCGTAGATTTTAGTTCTGCTCCCATGCCAAGCACAGCATGAGCAACATTGTCAGATGCATCACCAAGTTTAATGGCTCGCGGTACATAACCACGCGCACGGCGCAAAAATATATGCTCACCCTTGGGTTCAATCTCCCCCATAGGCTTGCTAACAGTACACACTGAATCATCGGTGCGCACCAAGATGTCACGATTGTGCAATAAAAAAGCTTGGGCAATATGCGAAAGCCTGCTTAAAGCTTCCCTATTACCAAGGCATATGGGCTCACCTCCTGCATTTCCTGAGGTCATAACTAAAGCCACAATGCCATCCATCGGCATAAGGGCCGCATAATGGGCCATAAGTAACATGTGCAATGGGGTATATGGTAATACCAAACCAATATCATGTGTATTGGGGGCAATTGTATCTGGTAAAATATGCTCACGCTTTGCACATAGCACTATGGGTTTTTCGCTGGAATTAAGTAAGGCTTCTTCTGCAGGGCCAATATGAGCAATGCGCCTTGCCATATGCAAATCTGGAACCATCACTGCAAGTGGCTTATGAGGTCTATTTTTTTGTTTACGCAATAGCGCAAGTGTATCCGCATTGGTTGCATCACAACTTAGATGAAAACCACCAAGTCCTTTAATAGCAGCAATTTTACCACTTTTAAGATCATTAGCCAGAGCTTGAATGGCAGCTGTATTACGTAATTTCGCAATATCAAATTTACTATCTTGCGCCCCACTTTGCACATACCAAATTTGAGGGCCGCATTGGGGACAGGCATTAGGCTGGGCATGAAAACGACGATCTAAAGGATCTTCATACTCTTTTAAGCATGCAGGACAAAGCTCAAAACAAGCCATGGATGTAAAGGCACGATCATAAGGTATGGAATGTGTTATGGTATAACGTGGGCCACAATTGGTGCAATTGGTAAATGCATAATTATAACGTCTGTTTTGCGAATCTAATATGTCTTGTACACATTGGTTGCAAGTACTTGTATCGGCACTAATTAAAACTTCATGCCCACCACTACCTTGGCTACTTATAATCTTAAAAGTATTGTCTTCTTGCAAGGGTAAGGATTTAATAGTGCAAGAATCAAGCTTAGCTAATGGTGGTACTTTGTGCTGTAAATCATACATAAAGCATTGAATATTCGCACTTTGACCTTGCACTTCGATACTAACACCGTGAGACGTATTACCAACCGTGCCAACAAGTTCATATTGTACAGCAAGGCCATAAACAAATGGCCTAAAACCTACACCTTGTACCTGCCCAGTGACCAAAATTTGTTGACGCTTTATATTTGGTTTAGAATTTACATTATTTATTATTGGCATTGTATGAATTTAGCAAAAAATTACTTCATTTGCACCTTATTTTTATCCAAGACATTTCTTGCTTAATACAAAGCATTTTGTTATGTAACGGGCTTATTTGGGCGCGTGAATTAAGACTAAAGTTCATTGTGTAGCATAGAAATAAGTAGGGAGTTTTTATGTCTGTAGAGCAAAAATTAGGCAAAAGGATTAAAACATTTCGCGAAGAACGTAAAATTAGTATTGAAACACTCTGTGAACATACTGGTTTATCAGAAGATTTTATTAATGCTTTAGAAGGGGATAATGTTTACCCAAGCATTGGCCCACTACAAAAAATTTCCAGAGCTCTTGGGGTACGTCTTGGTACATTTATGGATGATGAAATCACCCGTGACCCCATAATTTCTCGCATTGGACAATGTGATGTGGACCTTGCCATGCATAAGAGCAGAAATAGCAATACCAGCTATCTTTACCATGCTCTTGGCAAGGGTAAGAGCGATCGTAATATGGAGCCCTTCTATATTGAAATTATGCCAGATGAATCCGATGATCGCACCACATCTTCTCATCAAGGTGAAGAGTTTATGCTGGTTCTTAAGGGTGAATTATTAGTGGTGTATGGACGTGAAACCCATATCTTAAAACAAGGTGACACCATTTATTATAATTCCATTGTGCCACATTATGTAGGTGCGCATGGAGATAAACCAGCAGAAATTTTAGCCATTATTTATAATCCTTAATATCAAAATATAGTACTAAAGTTTTTAATAAATATATTTTACTAAAAAGTGTGGTTAATATGAAAAATAAGGTAGCCGAAAGACAAAAGCAATTTGTATTACGTGAAAAAACCCTTGGCCAAATTCTTGATGAGACCATTGCGCGTATACCAGATAACGATGCTGTAGTTTATGTAGATCGTGATTACCGCCAAACTTGGCGTGAATTTGGTAATACTGTTAATGAGCTCGCCAAAGGCCTTATGGGGCTTGGCATTAAGCGAGGTGAAAAAATTGCTGTATGGGCTACCAATGTACCCTATTGGGTGGCATTACAATTTGCCACTGCTAAGATTGGTGCTGTATTAGTTACCGTAAACACCAACTATCGTGAGCATGAATTGCGCTATCTTTTGCAGCATTCAGAATGTGAAAATATTTTTATTATTGATAATGTGCGCGACCATGACTTCATTCAAACTCTATATGCCATATTGCCAGAACTACGCACCCAATCTCGTGACTGTATTAGCTCCAAAACCATGCCACATTTAAAGCGTATTTTCTTTCTTGGGATGGAAAAACATCGCGGCATGTATTCCATACCGGAAGTGAGAGCCATGTCAGTTATGGTTAGTGATGAAGAATATGCCGCCCGCCAAGCTGAACTTGACCCATGGGATGTCATTAATATGCAATATACATCCGGCACAACCGGATTTCCTAAGGGGGTAATGTTAACCCATGTAGGCGTTGGACTAAATGGTTATTGGATTGGTGCACATCAAAAGTTTAGTGAAAAAGATCGCCTTTGTTTGCCTGTGCCATTATTCCATTGTTTTGGTTGTGTACTTGGTACATCGGCTTGTGTAAATCATGGTACTACTATGGTGATTTTAGAAAATTTCAATGCTCTGCACATGTTAGAAGCCATTGACTCTGAGCGTTGTACAGCTGTTTATGGTGTGCCAACCATGTTTATTGCTGCTCTTGAACACAAAATGTTTAAACGCTTTGATGTATCATCTTTGCGCACTGGTATTATGGCAGGTTCTGTGTGCCCTGAACCACTTATGCGCCGCGTGGTTGATGATATGTATATGAAAGAAATTACCATTTGCTACGGCCTAACAGAAGCATCACCTGTTATGACACAATCTGACGTTAATGACCCTCTTGATATGCGCTGTGCCACCGTTGGTTGTGCTATGCCCGGTATTGAGGTTAAAGTTGCAGACCCAGATACTTGCGAAGAAATGCCGCGTGGTGAAGTGGGCGAAATTATGTGTCGCGGCTATAATATTATGAAGGGCTATTACAATATGCCCAAGGAAACAGCAGATGCCATCACCCCTGACGGTTGGCTACATTCTGGTGACCTTGGAACCATGGATGAAAATGGCTATGTTACCGTAACCGGACGCATTAAGGATATGATTATTCGCGGTGGAGAAAATGTATATCCACGTGAAATTGAAGAATATCTCTTAGGTATGGAAGGTGTCTTGGATGTACAAGTTGTGGGAGTACCAAGTCATAAATATGGTGAAGAAGTGGGGGCATTTCTAATTTCTAAACCTGGCTATGATGTGCAACCCGAAGATGTACGCGACTTTTGCCGTGGTAAGATTGCTTGGTATAAAGTACCGCGCTATATTGCAAGTATAGAGGGATTCCCTCTAACTGCCAGTGGTAAAATACAAAAATTCAAATTGCGCGAAATGGCAGGTGAAATGTGGCCTGAGGCCATGCAAGCACCCAAGGCTAGATAATGCAAAACTATGCTCTAAAGCATAACATAACCAACTTGCTTGGCATTGTACTCACAACTGTTTTGAGTATTTATCTTGTCTTATTTTTTGTGTCGCAAGCCATGGCGCGCGATTTTGGTGCATTTAGTCTTAAAATTCCTGAAAGCTGGTCGATACTTGAACAAAAAAACACCTATACCTTCACTGAGCCCAAGGAAAGTTGTAGCATTAACATTACCATAGCTCCCAATCAAGGAGCTTCTTATAATGAATTAGCTATTTTACTTTACCAAAGTATGCAGGGCAAAACACCCAAGGGTGATGATGATGGTTTTAGTTTTTTTATTGATACTAAAAGCGATATTATAAGTGCTGCACGCTTTACCTATGTAAAAGACAGCTTAGTTTTTGTAGTGGCTAGCGGCACTTGTGATGGTTTTCAAAGTATTGTTAAGAGCTTAAATGTGGCTGGTAGCTCTGCTAGACCATATCCCATCCTAGCCCCAGAGCAAAGTCTAAACAGCTCCAAATAGTACTTTTTTATGATATTTCCTCTATCAGACACTAGCAAAGCCTTTGTAAAACTACACATTGCCATACTTTTAGCTGGCTTTACCGGTATTATAGGCAAACTTATTGATATGGGCGAAGTCATGCTAGTCTGGTATAGAATGCTCATAACTTCGGTAATTTTTGGTTTAATTTTACTTTACCGCGGTAAATTTGAACTGGTGGGCTTTAAGGATTTTCTAAAAATTGGTGGTAGTGGTGTATTAATCTGTGTGCATTGGTTATTTTTTTATGCCAGCATAAAGTTATCCAATGTTTCCATTGGAGTGGTTTGTTTTTCCATGGTGGGATTTTTTACCGCCATTTGCGAACCCCTTTTACTACGTACACGCTTTTCTTGGCGTGAACTTGGCTATAGTTTACTAACTGTCCTTGGCATACTTTTAATATTTTCATTTGATGTACGCTACAGAATTGGTATTATTGCCGGAGTCATTGCGGCCTTTTTAGCTGCCCTATATACCATTAGCATAAAAAGCTTAAAAGGCTATAGCGACAATGCCACCCTATTCTATCAAATGAGTGGCGGAACTTTATTTTTAACTCTTATCTTACCATTTTGTATTAGCTATTTTGATATTACTTACTTAGTACCAAGCTTAAAAGATACATTACTCTTATTATGCCTTGCTACATTTTGCACCATTGGCATGAGCTACTTGCTCATACAATCCTTACGCTATATCTCTGCCTTCACAGTAAACTTAAGCTATAATTTAGAACCGGTGTATAGTATTGTTATTGCAATAGCTTTTCTTGGAGAAGCCAGAGAGTTGAATTTTGCTTTCTACTTAGGCCTTGGGATAATTATTTTATCTGTATGTTTGCAAAGCTTTTGGGTTATGCGCCAACAAAGAGTTGCTTAAATTTTGAGGATTATTAAATGCAATCTGTCTTAACTACCTGTGGATATTGTGGTTGTGGTTGTAACTTCTATGTTCAAGTACAAGATGGGCGTATAGTTGGCATAGACCCCAAACCTGATCATCCAGTAAGCCTTGGTATGCTTTGTGCCAAAGGGTGGCTTGGGCATGGTTTTGTGCAACATCATGACAGATTACGTAAGCCTATGCTACGCCAAGATGATGGTAGCTTTAAACCCACTTCTTGGGAAAATGCCCTTAATTTCATAGCTAAAAAATGGCAACAAACCCGCACTACTGAGCCAGAAAGTTTTGCCGTATTTAGCTCCGCCAGATGCACCAATGAAGAAAACTACTTAGCCACAAAACTTGCACGTGCTGTCATGCACACTCCACATATTGACCACTGCGCACGCCTTTGACATAGTCCTACTGTGGCAGGTCTTGCCGCATCCTTTGGTTCTGGTGCTGCCACCAACCCCTTAGCAGAAATTGCTAAGGCCGATTGTATCTTTATTATAGGCTCTAATACTTCTGCACAGCATCCCTTGGCCTATGCTCAAGTGGTTAAGGCCGTACAAAACGGAGCTACACTTATGGTGGCAGATCCGCGCAAAATTCCTGTTGCTGAGCTTGCGAACCATTATTTACCCATACCCCCAGGCACTAATTTAGTATTAATTAATGCATTATTAAATGTGATAATTGCCGAAAAATTATATGATGACAATTTTATAAAGGAACGCACCGAAGGTTTTGCTCAAATGGCAGAATCTGTTAAGCATTGCACTCCTCATTGGGCTTCAAAAATTACAGGCTTAGATGAGTCAGATATTTATACCATGGCTAAAGCCTACGCTAAGGCAAAAAATGCCATGATTTTATACTGCATGGGCGTAACCCAGCATGTTACCAGCACTGAAACCTGTCGTGCCTTAGCAAATTTAGCTATGCTTTGTGGTATGATAGGGCGTCCATCTACTGGGCTTTTACCCTTACGCGGACAAAATAATGTGCAAGGGTCTTGTGATATGGGGGCATTACCTGAAACCCTGCCTGGATATGTACAAGCTGGCAGCGATCTTGCGTGGCAGCGATTTTACCCCCATTGGGGCAATTTTGCCAATACTCAAGGTATGAAACTAACTGAAATGATAGAGGCCATGCATACTGGTCGCATTAAGAGTTTATATATTATGGGCGAAAATCCCCTACTCTCTGATGCAGACACCAGTGTAACCAAGGAAGCTTTGAGTAATTTGGACTTCTTGGTGGTGCAAGATTTATTTATGACCGAAACAGCCCAATTAGCTCATGTGGTATTACCTGCGTCTAGCTATTTAGAAAAAGATGGAACTTTCACCAATACAGACCGCCGTGTCCAGCGCATTCGTAAGGCACTACCCACATATGCAGACTCACAACCCGATTGGCAAATATTATTAGACCTCATAAAACGGCTTGACCACGAGCAAGCATATAGCCAAGACCTAAATACGCCTCAAGAAATTTTTGATGAAATGACCTCACTTGTACCGTCCTATAGTGGCATGACCTATGAACGACTAGAAAAAGAGCAAGGGCTTTGCTGGCCCTGCTTAAAGCAAGATAACGGAGACTTACACCCAGGTACACCCATCTTACATCAAGATAGTTTTACACGTGGTAAGGGTTTATTTATGGTTAATAACTTTGAAATTCGTGGGCAGCAAGCTTCAACAGAATATCCTTTCATATTGGTCACAGGACGCCTAGCTCACCATTACCATACAGGAACCATGACCAGACGCTCTTGGGCTTTAGAGCGCGAAGCACCGGCCGCATTTTTAGAAATGCACCCCGATGATGCCAAAAGTATTGGTGTCAAGGATATGTGGTATGTACGAGTGCGTTCTCCCTATGGATCAGTGCGTGTGTTAGTGCATGTAACATCAGCCATTAGCCGCGGGCATGTGTTTTTACCATTTCACTTTGTGGAAAGTGCTGCCAATGAACTTACTAGCCATAAGCATTTAGATCCGTTTGTTAAAATACCAGAGTTTAAGGTAAGTGCCGTGTCTATTGTTGAGGCTTGATGTTTGGAGTAAGCATTATGAGGGAAGGAAAAACTCTTGCTAACTCCAAAATATTTCCCTCGCCCAAACATCCACCCTTTTCAAAGCGCGTTATTTTACAGAACATTATATTTTTATAGGAAAAAATATGTTTTCTCTACCCATGTCATCCCTAAACCAAGCCTTAAAAATTTGGAATAGCAAAGCCAAACTCTTTACACCACAGGGTAGTGCTCAAAATGCACACTTTGCCCCCTATACTGAAGCTGACTGCCTAGCCATAAATCCTGAAAGTTATGTAAATACAGTTATGCCACCTAAACAATTTGTTTTTGCAGAAGGTGAGGAGCTTTTCAGTTTTGAGGGGAAAGAAAAACTTTGGATTAGTCAGGCAAATATACAAGAAAAACTCGGTGATTGCATACTCTTTGGAGTACGTCCCTGTGATGCCTATGCCTTAGCATATATGCACAAATTTTTTGGGGACGAGTTTGCCGATGAGCACCACACTCTACGTCAAAAACATCTTTTTGTGGTGGCTATGAACTGCACCAAACCAGGCGAGCAATGTTTTTGTTCTGCCCATGGGAACATTACCGGACCATTTGCTAACCTTGAAGATGATACTAAAACTGGTTGTGATTTAAGCCTAAGCCCTGACTTTGAAAATAATATTTATTTAATACACATACATAGCACTAAAGGACAGCAGCTTTTAAATGCCATTGAACACCTTGGACAAGTTAACAAACATGCCCATCAACGCCGTTTAGAGCTATTAGAATCTGTCACGCAAGGTTTAGCTAAAAAACTTGATTTTAGTTTATTGCGTCAGGCCATGCGCGCTAGTTTTGAACACCCCATCTGGCAAGAAATTGCTCCACGTTGCATTGCTTGTTCTGGGTGTACCAGAGTGTGTGGCACTTGTACTTGCTTTACTACTCACGAGGAACGTACTGAAACCGGAGGTAAGCGCTTACGCTATTGGGACTCTTGCCAGTCTCAAGGTTTTACGCGCAATGCTGGCTGGCATAACCCTAGGCATTGGCTAAGTATGGTGCGCTACAGAATTTATGATAAATTACAATACATTGAAGATAGATTTGATTTTAAAGGATGCACTGGTTGTGGGCGTTGTTCGGTTACTTGTCCCGCAGCCATTAATATGGCTCAAATTGCAGAAACCTTACTTGATGACTATGCCAAAAATCCCCATGCCCCAACCAATACTACAAAGTCGCATGATATTGCATTTGTAAAGCATAAACGTGACTTTGATTCAGCTCTATATGTACCACGTAAGGCAAAAATCATTGATTTATATGATGAAGCTGCCAGCATTAGACGCTTTACAGTGCGCCTTGAAAATCCAGAACCAGTAGCCCATACACAAAA
>CAYJDF010000007.1:3254-8953 GCA_964368845.1 uncultured Desulfovibrionaceae bacterium | reverse complement strand
TCACCTCTAGTTCGTGCTATTGAAAACTATCAAGATTTTAAGCACATTATCATCATTGCCAGCGCGCTAACCTATGATGAACTAATGTTAAAGCAAGACTTTAAGGCTTGGGCTAATGTGCCCAATGTACATATACTTTATGCTTTGGCTAAACCAACTCAAGAAGTGCAGGCGCATGTGGGATATATTAATGATCTTTTACCAAGCTTAGAGCAAGACTTGGGCCTTAATTGGCAAGAGACTTCGGCCATAGTTTGTGCCTCAGCTAGGCGTATAAAAGCAGTAGCAAAGGACTTATTATCCCTTGGTATGCAAAGCACGGATATTTATACAGCATTAGAAACAAATATGCGTTGTGGAGTTGGAAAATGTGGACATTGCAAGGTAGGAGCACACTATGTGTGTATGGATGGACCAGTTTTTACATATGCTGATATGTTGCAACTTCCTCCAGAATTTTAATCTTTCTTTTCAAAGCTTGAAATTAAAACTTGACTGGGAGTATTATGCTCAGATTGTGGCACTTGCAGGCCAATGCGGGCCTCATGATTAATAATTATGGGGCCAACTAAGTTTAAGGCTGTATCTTCTGGCTTGCCAACTGGTATGGTAACTGTAACCAGAACAGCCAATTGTTTCATGTCATCAAGACGTAAAAGCTTTTGTTCTGCATCACCAATTTTAATTTTAAAATCACTCATAAAACTGTATGGATCAGCCACAAGTAGGCCAACTTCTGGATTATCCATACTTTGCAAAATAAGTAATGGTGCATCGGGGCGAATTTGAAGCAAGGTAAATTCGTGCAAGCCCTCAAAGCCTGCCAAACCACGAGGAAAGTAGAGAACTTTATCCTTATTTATACTTCTTAGCCCTAAACGGGTTTGTATTTCTACTTCGTTTTCTCTTGCCATAAACTTGCTACCCTCAAGAGGTCTTCGTTACTTGTCTCTATGGCGAGACGGTTTTCTTCTGTTACACGCTTGTATACTTCTTCCCTATAGACAGTCATGTCGTTGGGAACATCAAGTCCTATCTTGATTTGCTTGCCTTGCAAACCAAGAATGGTGATGCGTATATCTTCGCCAACATAAAGGCTTTCACCTAGGCGACGTGTAAGTATTAACATATTTTATCCATTAGTTATTACACAAATTGTGTCAAATTAAGCTGCATAATCATTGATGATGACTTTAGCACCGTATTATATGCAAGTTCTTGTTTTGCCAAATTATTTAACAGTTCAGTTAAGTCTATGTCCTCAGTATAACTCAAACGCTCTTGTTGGTCCAGCTTTTCAGAACTTAACATATTTTCAGCCAAATCAAGACGATTATTTAAGCCCCCAATACGCGTTGCTTCTGTCTCCACGTGTTCATGAGCAGCTGTTAAAGTTTCTAAGGTTTGAGAAATACCATCACCGTCATTATGCTGGCAGTATGATATAAGTTGACCCACTACGTCAAATAAATTTGGGCCACTTACAGTTTGTCCATTATACTGTCCACCAAAAATGTCCTTACCCACTTGGTTTACTGCCACATAGGTATCTTCCATAATTTCATAGCCAAGGTCAGCTCGGTCTGGGTGGATTAGCATTTGTGTACCAGCTGCCAACGCTCCAGGTGTGGCAGCGGTAGGCGAATTAGAAAGCTCCATAAAGCCACCAGGCAAGGCCAAGCGCGCGCTACCTGTAGTGGGAGTTGGCACTTGACTTGTAGCTGTAATCCAAGTTTGGCCACTGTCGGTACTATATGAATAGTTAATGATAGAGCCAGCCACATTAAGATTAGCATCTTCATCTATGCGCACCAAGGTATTACTTGGGAATGTGCCTTGAGCATTAATAGACACATCTGTCGCAACACCGCTTAGCATATCTACTCTGCGTGGTTGCAAGTCAATTTGCATTCCAGCAGTTAGTGCAGTGGTGCTAGCGTGGCTAGCATCAAGTTCTAAGGTTAATCTATTGCCATTAATATCATTAAAGGGCAATTCTACTGTGCCATCGGGTACTTGTGGTGGTGGCGGATTTGGTACAGTGGCAGTATAGTTTTGCACCGTACCATCACTGTGAGTAATACTATAGTTTATGGGCGAACCTGGCACGGTTAAGTCCACATCATTATCTAGGGTAAATATCACATTATCATCAAGAGCACCTACCACAGTATTAGACAGACCCTCAGGAGCACCACTTGTTACGCCATAGATGTTGCGATCATTATCATCGCCTTGATATACGGCTGTGGGATACACATATAAAAAAGTACCGTCATCAGAATAAATATTGTCAGTCCTAGTGGCTTCTTGTACTTCGGTTCCAGGGCGAATATCTAGGGTTACGCCTTCCATGGTTATGCCTGTTTCGCCAGCATTCATGGTGGCATCGGTCCATGTGTCACCGCCATCATTACTCCATTGATAGTTAAGTGCGTCCACACCCACAGTACCTGTACTTAAAAAACGCACAGCCATACTGTTTTCGCTTTGGCCGCTAACAGTAACGGTGGAGCTATCAAAATTTTCATCCTTACTTACAACGCTAAGGCCTTGCTCATAAGCATTATCATCATATTTTTGCCCAGCAAAAATAGATTTACCTTCAAATTCCATATTGGATAAGTTGAGTAATTGACCAAATAACTCTTCAAGTTGATAGGCAATTTGTTCTCTATTTTCAGCAGACATGGTTTCTGATGCTGCTTGTTCAGTAAGGGATTTTATGGATGCAATGGTTGTACTTACAGATTGCAAGGTACTATCTGCCAATTGTAACCAACCACGTGCTGTATCTACATTACGTTCAAATTGCTCAGTAATGGCAATATCTGCACGAGAATTAAGTACCAAGGCCGCACCAGCAGGATCATCTGAAGGGCGATTAATTTTCTTTTGAGTACCACCTTGAATATTAGACTCCAACAGTGCACCTAAGGAAGACTGCATATTTTGCAGCGAATTGTTATATATCATACTATTGGTAACACGCATCATAAACCCCCGTCACTATTGCTTAAGCCCAAGCAAGGTTTGAAGCATTTGGTCTGCTGTGGTAATTAGCTTAGCCGCAGCAGTATAAGCATGCTGAAATTTAATTAAGTTTGCCATTTCTTCATCAAGGTTTACCCCAGATACAGCTTGTTGTTGGGCATCCAAATCCTCAGCAAGTGCAGTATTGTATTCAGCATTGGTATGAGCTGTACGAGTATCAGCACCAACTTTTGAAACAAAGGTGCTATAATATTCTGAAATACTTTGATCGCCTGTGGTGCGCCATACAGTTGAAATTTCTACTTTATCAGACAGTAAGTTCCCAATGCTTGCGGCAAGTGAACTTGCATTGGCATTGTCACCGGGGTTAACTTCATTACTACCATCAACATAACCAGCATTGATACGATTTAAGTCAGAGTGCACATCGGTATCAACCGCTATATTAGTAGCAGAATCACCTTGAAAAAAGCCATTTAAACCAAGGGCAGCCATAAGCCCAGAAGAATCCGTCCCCATGGCAAACTCAAGATCAGGATCATTCATCTCAAGGCTTAACTTATCGTCAAGAATATTAGCTGATAATATGCCCCCATATGCATTATTAATGGCGTCAGCCACATCGTTAAGGCTATGCGTTGCAGGATCAAAATTTTGTATGCCATCTACTGTTGGGTCAAAATCCACCGGTCCACCGGTAAAATAGTTACCAGTTTCCTTGTCATAAAAGTGAAAGTTCACACTACCTTCAGTTAATTTATCTGCAAAGTGCAAGCCACTTTGAGGTGTGCCAAGGGCTATATCTCTATTGGATACTTGCTGTGTACCAGTATAATAAGTCATATGCTCTATACTGCCACCTTGGCTATGTAGTCTGTTCACTTCCCAAATTAAAGCATTGGCTACAGCATCAAGTTCATCTTCATAACGCCCAATCATTTCATCGCGAACGGTAAAAAATGCAGTTAGACTGCCACCACTTAGGCGATCTTGATTTTCTGTACCATCAAAGTATGTTTGTGGAGTAATGTTATATGGTCCACGAGTTGGTTCTATCCAATATAACCCATTCTTAGGAGTAATATTAAATTTATCACCGGCGGTAAAATTTTCAGTTTCATCAAAGCCAATTTTAATGTTGTGCACTGTTATGGGATCTACTTGACCATCACCATCATCATCGGTCACTTCATATACAGCCTCTGTGCCATCATCGTTACGCAACCAAGTCTTACCACCATCCAAGGACACACGAAATGTTGGATTATCAGGGTCACCAATACTGCCAGCATTACCACCACTAAGCATCTCAACTGTATATTCACGTGAGTCAGAACCATCAAAAGTAATGGAGCCTGTATATGTAGACGTAGGCAACTTATTACTTTCTGACTGTGGACCTTGTATTTCTAAAGAAAATGTTTCATGGCCTTGAACTAAGGGTAAACCATTTGAAAGACGAACTGTAGTGTTAAATCCATCTTCATATTGCACGTCAATGTCTACAATGGTTGCAAGTTCGCGAATGGCTACATCGCGCTTATCCAAAAGATCATTGGGATTACTCATGCCTTCGATGGTATTCTGAGTAATTTGCTTATTTAAGTCTGCAATACTTTCAACAAGTTCATTAGCTCTATCCACATCAACTTCAATAGCTAAATCCATCTGCTGGCTAATTTGTTCTAAATCATCCATGGATTGACGCATAAGCAAGGTCAAGTTATCGGCATTGGAAATCAAGTTTTGCCTTGTGGCTGGGTCGTCGGGACGTAGAGCTAAGTCTTGCCAAGCCTTAAAAAACTCGGTCATACTATCGCTAATACCTGTACGATTAGCTTCATTAAAAATATTTTCCACACTGGTCATAGTTGTGGACTGTTGTTCCCAGCGTGAAGAGTGAGTAGACTTATCAAGATAGGATACTTCAATAAATTCATCAAAGCGACGCAACACTTGTACTGCATCAACCCCCATGCCCTGAGAGCCCGGCTTGCCCGTTAAGGCAAAAGCATCTTCAAGCTGTACATATTGGCGCGAATACCCAGGGGTATTAACATTGGCAATGTTATTACCAGTTGTTGCAATGGTGCTTTGCTGCGCATTAAGGGCTGATTGCCCTATATTAAATAGACCACCAATAGACATTAGAGCCTCCCAGAAATAATGGCAGCTTGTGGCCTTTGCTTGGTGCCCATATAGCCGCGCCTACCATAGGTAGGAGAAGGCTTGGGAACTATTTGACTATGTAATTCTTGCATGAGGCGCTGGCTTTGATCAAGCAAAGCTAAAGAAAGTTCTGCATTACGTGAGGCTTGGCGAGAAGCGCGTTGTTCTGCTCTATCAATAGTTTTGAATATGGCACGCAACTCATCACCTTGCTCCTGCGGTAAAAGCTCAGCATAATGCATAAGCTTACCACCATCAAGGGTGCGCTTAATTAATTCTTTTTCTACAGCTAGTTGGCGAATAAGCTCATGTACGCTAAACTCCAAAGACACAACCTCATCAGTCTTACGTTCACGCAAGAAAGCATATTCTTCATCAAGTAGGCTTATTAATAGTTTCAAACCTTGATCTTGGCGTCTTAATGTGTCGTAAATGCGTTGGTACATAGCTTTATCCTCAATTTATACAGGTAAAATTTGCCTGCTTATTTTATTTATAAATTTTTATAAAAATTTATGCAAAATTTGTGCCGCAAT
>CAYJDF010000007.1:0-3154 GCA_964368845.1 uncultured Desulfovibrionaceae bacterium | reverse complement strand
TCTGCACTGCTTGATACATTTCTAGAGCCATATGCATGTGCCGAGTTTGTCACATTACGCACCATAGGCTGACCTGATGTTAAGTGCTGAATATTAACTTTACGCTTAGAACGCTCATTAGGTGGAATATTAGTGGTATAGGTTGTGCGTATTACATGAGGTTCAGTACCTGCCATGGGTTGACCACTTATTTGTGATTGCAAAAGTGCAGCACCTGTAGAGCTTGCAGGATTAGCGCGTAATCCTGTATTCGCTGTGGCCAAGTTCGCATTCATATTAGGTTGCACAAAGGCATTATGCATTTGCAAAGCGTGGCCAGTCATAGATGTATTTGGATTTGGTAAAACACCTTGAGCCGGAGGAGTGTTGGCGGCCACAAGTTTAGCACGCTGAGCAAGTTCTGGGCCTGTAGGCAACGAAGTACCAGCTTGCTTGGCTTGTAAATTAGCTACATATTGCTCAACTATAGCATTATTATTTGCATTTTGTGTCTGAGCAGTAGTCACGTCATGTGGGTTAGTTCCCATATGTGGAGCTGCACCCTCATAAATATTATGCGGCTGACTTGGTGTGGCTTTTGCCACTTGCCTAGGCTGGGCTTCACCAGTATGAGCTTGACTAGCTTTGGCCTCACTAGTTTTAACCTGACCAGTTTGAACCTGATTAGCTACTAATTGATTTGCTGAGTTTTGATTACCAGAACCTTGTGCCATATTAACATTTTGCTTAAGATTTGTTACAGCAAGATTAGCATTTTCCACTGGCATTAGTGGTGTAGCACTAATTTCAAAGCCCTTAGTTTTACTCACTGTATCCGCTGTAGAACGGCTAGCGGCAGCTAAGTTTTTGGAAAGCTGATTATACATCATATCCGCAAGCCCAATACCACCGGAGGAAGCCATTTCCTTAGCTAGCTCTTGGTCATACATACTTTGCCAAAACTTTTCTTCACGGCCAACTAAAGGATTTTCTTGAGGCAAGGTGGCGCGCATTTGTGTCCACATCTTTTGAATAAAGATTGACTCAAAACCTTCACATGCCTCGCGTAATTTCTTTTCTTTTTCCGCAGGGCTTATATTTTTTTTAAGTGCAGTAATTTGATTTTGCTTAAGCTCCAAATCTTGAGCTTGCATCTGCCCCTTAGTTTGTAACATATCTATGGGATTAGTTGACATATTAAATTACCTCCAAGTCCGCATGTAATGCACCAGATACTTGCAGGGTGCGTAATATGGAAATAAGGTCACGTGGAGTTGCGCCAATGGCATTTAATCCATCAACCAATTCCTGCAAAGTTGCCCCTTCTACAGTCATTAGACGACGATTTTCTTCGCGCACATTAAGAGCAGTTTCAGGGGTAACCACAGTTTGCCCTTGAGAAAATGGACCTGGTTGAGAAACTTGCTCTGTTTCTTGAACAGTAATTTGTAAGTTACCATGTGCAACAGCGGTTTGTGAGATACGCACATTACGCCCAAGCACCACAGTGCCAGTCTTTTCATCAACTACTACCTTGGCCGGAGAATCGGGCGAAATTTCTATATTTTCCAATGAGGCCATCAAAGGAACCATATTATTCTTATACTGTGGAGGAATAGCTATCTCCACAGTGGATGCGTCGGTTGCCCTAGAAAATGGTCCACCCATGGCAGCGTTTAAGCGTTCTGAAATTTTTTGACTTGTACTAAAGTCTGCTATACGCATACTAAGGGTTAAGCTTTCTTGATCGTTAAACTCAAAAGGTATTCCACGCTCAACAATACCACCCCCAGGGATAATGCCCACAGTAGTAATATTTTTTTGTGTAGTGGCAGCAGCACCACCGGCAGAAAAACCACCCACTGTCAAAGAACCTTGGGCTAGCATATAGGTTTTACCATCTACACCCTTTAATGAAGTTTGTAATAAAACCCCACCTAGTAAAGATGTAGCATCACCCACTGAAGAAATGGTCACGTCCAAACGAGTACCAGGCTTTGCCGAAATGGGCATGCGTGCTGTGACCATTACCGAGGCCACGTTTTTGACTTTTAGTTCGTCAGGGTCAACCCCAATTCCCATTTTATCCATCATATTGGCAATGGATGAAGTGGTAAATACAGTATTAGTTTTGTCCCCTGTGCCACCAAGGCCAACCACAAGGCCATAGCCAATGAGCTGGTTATCACGTACACCAGAAAATGTCGCTATATCCTTAATCCGCACTGCATGCGCCGGCATGGCTAAGCTAAGAACTAAGCCTAACATCCACAAAACTTTTATATAATTTACACGAGTCAAAAACATGACACTTTCTCCTTGTCTGGGGTTTTCCTAAAGGAGAGAATGCATAAAGTGTTCCATCACTATCAGGCATAGAACATTATACTAATAAATTAACGTGTTATGACTTTAGACAGGCCTTGGCATTATTAATACCAAGGCCATTATAACTAGGTAGCTTGAGCTAGTAATTCATCATTGCTAAGGCGTGCAGTATGGTCTGGGTTGGTATAAACAAAGTTTACACTACCTGCCCCATCCACAATAAATACACCTGGTACTGGCAAATTATGATGCTTTGCTCCCGAAGCTTTTTCAAGATCGATTTTATACTTATCAAGGTATAATGCTACGGTTTCATCATCAACGTGGAAGGCAATACCAAATTTTTCTGCCAAATCCACGGAGCTATCTGAATATAATGGAAAGTTAAGTTTTCTACTAGAATGAGTTTTTTCAAGACCTTCGGGTAGGTCTGGGCAAATACCAAGCACAGCATAACCGCGCTCATTTAACGTGGAGAGAATAAGGTTTGCTCCCGCTAACTGCGTGAGGCAAAACCGTCACCAATCTCCACGATAAAAAATAATAACGGCTGGCTTATTGTTTAATACTTCTTTAAGGCTAGTCTTTTGACCGTCCATACCTAATAAAGCACCATCTGGTACAGTATTACCCACACTTAAAGGGGTGATTTGTTCAGCAGTTGTAGCAATAGTCATAAATACCTCCATAAATTTTACTGCATTAAGAGTTTTTTAGTAATTCTAAACTTGTTATGATTCTGGCATGCTGAGCAAAAAAACTCAATAAAAAAATTAAATAGTTTATTATTTGTTCACGGCATTCTAATTGTGTGAATGATTACTATTAAGAAATGTTTTGATTTTTG
>CAYJDF010000006.1:26433-37949 GCA_964368845.1 uncultured Desulfovibrionaceae bacterium | reverse complement strand
TTTGCGTGCGATTCCCGTAAGGCTCATTCTTCGCCTAACGGGAACACTTCGTGCCTTAGGTCGAATTTTATGCGACAACTAAGCGGTGTTTGAAGTGGGCGTGTTTTTCTGAAAAAGACGTGGAAACGCCTTTTTCAGCATCGACTAAGTAGGAAAACGTATAAAAATCGTTGAGGTGGTGACAAAACTCTGGTTTACGTCATTACTTATGCTTAATAAACGTAAACGGCTTTGCCGCCTTTTGGGTTGATTTTGCAAAAAGAATTTATAACCCCTAAAATATACACTTTTAAGTTATATTTTAGGGGTTAAGTTGTTTTGTTATTCCAAAATATATTTTAGTGGATCTGTGGGAACGCCACCAATAACTACTTCGTAGTGCAAGTGTGGACCTGTAGTGCGGCCAGTCATGCCAATAAAGCCTAATACTTCACCGCGTCTAATCCATTGCCCAACCTTTACGGTGCTTCGTTGCATGTGTGCATATTTTGTAACAATGCCGCGTCCGTGATCTATTTCAACGCTTATACCATATGCTCCATCATACCCACTTTGTCTAACAGTGCCTTCTGCCGTAGCCACAATTCGAGTGCCCATGCGTCCGCTAATATCAAGCCCTTTATGGAAAGTCCTACCTCTACCAAAGGGAGAATTGCGCTTGCCAAACTTTGAAGAAATAAATCCCTCCACAGGCCAAATGGATGGCGTTGCAAGTAGGGTATTTTTTTGTGTGCGTAGACTTTTTATGAGGTCTTGTTGGCGCACTTCTTCAAGGTTAGCATCTTCAGATAGTTGATTTAAAAAAGTTTGTAAGCGTCTTGCTAAAAGGCTTGGACGATGCAAAGGGAGTTCACTTTTTAAGAAGTCATCACGTCTTGTGGAGGTTTGGCCTACTTCTGTAAAGTTTTTTTCTAGGTGCATCATTTGACGAAGCTTAGCGTCAAAGCGTTCTACTCGTCTTAAATTGTCTGATATGTTACGTACCTTTTCTACCAAGCTCAATAGTTGTGTGTTTTGGTCTTCAATGATGGTTTGACTATCGGCAAGTTTGTGTTCAATGCCATACGTTGCAATATATTTATCCCAAAGCCAAACATTGCAAACAACAAGGGCAGCAACAATTAAGAAAAATGTCCAAGCAAGCCAAGCGCGCATATGTAGCTTACGACTACCACTCTTACCGCTATGTTTTATTATAACTACATGATATTTACTAAAAAACATAATACCTCATTCTTGCAAGGTGCAAGACTCAGTACGGGATTATATGTAAGACCTTCACTTGTCAAGTTTGTTTGGCTCATTTAATTGTGAATTTTACATTATATATTGTCTAGAGGCTTGATAACTTCTTTCTTACAGCTAAGCACTATATCTAGGTTGCATAGTGGTTTTTTCGTTCAATATGTGATGATTAGCCATCATGGCAAGTTTAGTTTAATAGGATAGGAATTTTTAATGTTAATGAATAGCAAAACATAGGCTGGCCTAGGCTTATTTGTCAATTTTTTATGTCGGCAAGACTTGTCATGGGTCGTAACTTGAGGCATAGTCACAGGGAGCAACGAAATTTTAAAATTTTATTTAAACTTCAAAACACGAGAGGGTTTTTATGAGTAAAGTCAAAGTTGGTATTAATGGCTTTGGGCGTATTGGGCGACAAGTTTTCCGTGCTCTTTATGCGCATTATCAAGATAAAGTAGAAGTGGTTGCTATAAATGATTTATATGATGCCGAAACTAATTTTCACTTATTAGAATATGATTCTGTATATGGACGCGCACACCTTGATGCCAAGGTAGATGGCTCTGATGTACAAGTTGGTAATTGGAAAGTACATTGCTTTGCAGAGCGTGACCCCGCAAACTTAAAGTGGGGCGACTATGGTGTTGATATTGTGGTAGAGTCCACAGGTATATTCCGTTCAGCCAAGCAAGCCCATGTGCATATTGATAATGGCGCAAAAAAGGTTATTATTAGCGCACCTGCTAAGGACGAAGATTTAACTATTGTACTTGGAGTAAACCAAGAAAAATACGACCCTAAGGCTCATCATGTAGTATCTAATGCTTCTTGCACAACCAACTGCTTAGCTCCCTTAGCCTTAGTTTTACAAAATGAATATGGTATTGTGCAAGGTACTATGACTACAATTCATGCCTATACCAATGATCAGCGCATTCTTGACATGGCTCATAGCGATCCACGTCGTGCGCGCGCTGCTGCTTGCAGTATTATTCCAACTTCGACTGGTGCAGCACAAGCTGTTGCTAAGGTTATTCCTGCACTGCAGGGTAAGTTCACCGGTTATTCTTTGCGAGTACCAACTCCTACAGTTTCAGTGGTAGACTTTGTTGCTCTTTTAGAAAAACCTACTGACACTGAAACCATGCGCAGTGCCCTAAAAAAGGCTGCCGATGGTCCATTGAAAAATATTTTAGAATACAGTGATAAGCCACTTGTATCCATGGACTTTAAGTCTAATCCGCACTCATCCATCCTTGAAGCTGAGTATTGCACTGTGCAAGATGGAACTTTAGCTAAAGTGGTTAGCTGGTACGATAATGAATGGGGCTATTCTTGCCGTGTGTGTGACCTAATAGTCTTTATGAATGAACAAGGCTTATAATTTGTTCGGCAAGTAATTCTTTATATAAAGTGTTTGAAACATCTTCTTGGGAAACATTTTCTGTGATTGCAAAAAATGTTTCCCAAGTTCTTTACAAAAAATTTTAATCAAGGAGTATCCTATGCCACTCATCGGACCTCATGACATGTTTGCCAAGGCCTATACCGACGGTTATGCTATCGGTGGTTTTAATGTTAATAATATGGAAATAATACAAGGTATTATGCAAGCTGCCGCGCAAGAGAATTCTCCGGTTATCCTGCAAGTATCTGCTGGTGCACGTAAATATGCAGGGCAAATCTATATTATGAAGCTTGTGGAAGCAGCATTGCTTGAGGCAGATGTGCCTGTGGTGGTACATTTGGACCATGGTCCAACCTTTGAAATGTGCAAGGACTGCATTGATGGTGGTTTTACTTCGGTTATGATTGATGGATCACACCTTTCTTTTGAAGAGAACATTGCTTTAACCAAGCAGGTAGTAGAATATGCCCATGATAAAGGTGTTTGGGTTGAAGCAGAACTTGGTAAGCTTGCTGGCGTTGAGGAGCATGTTTCGTCAGATGAACATGTTTATACCGACCCAGATGAAGCCGTTGAATTTGTAGAACGTACTGGCTGTGATTCCTTAGCTATTGCTATTGGAACAAGTCACGGTGCATATAAGTTTAAGGGCGAAGCAAAGCTTGATTTCCCACGCTTAGAAAAAATTGGGCAGGGTTTGCCCGGTGTACCTTTAGTCTTGCATGGTGCATCTAGCGTGCCAGAAGAATTTGTGAATATGTGTAATCAATATGGTGGTCAAGTGGGTGGTGCACGTGGTGTGCCCGAAGAAATGCTACGCAAAGCAGCAGCTATGGCCGTATGTAAAATCAATGTAGATACAGATATTCGCTTAGCTTTGACTGCCTCTATTCGCAAATTTATGGTGGAACAGCCAGATCAATTTGACCCGCGCGGCTATTTAAGCCCAGCTCGTGTTGCGGTTAAGGATATGGTTGCACATAAAATACGCAATGTGATGGGTACTTCCGGTAAGGCTTAGTTTTTGTAAGAATTGTTTTTAATGGAAAATTAATTTGAGTTACAAGGGGGATTCATGTCACTCACCATAGGCATTAATGGCTTTGGGCGTATTGGTCGTTATTTGGTGCGACTTTTATGCAAACATCCAAGTATTAAAATTGGGGCCATAAATGCCCGTTCTAGTAATAGTAACTTAGCCTATTTATTCAAGTATGACTCTACACATGGTAAGTATGATGGTAGTGTTGATTTTGATGATGATGGATTAATCGTTGATGGAGTGCATATACCCATTACTAGAAATAATCTTGGTGAATGGGAGTGGAAAAAGTATGGCATTGACTTGGTAGTGGAATCTACCGGAACCATCAAGGCTCGCGCTGACCTTGCTAAGCACATGCAATGTGGAGCAAGAAAGGTTATTATTAGTGCTCCATGTAAGGAGGCTGATGTTACTATTGTGGCTGGTGTTAATGAGTTCATGTATGACCCAAGAAAGCATGAAGTTATTTCTGCTGCATCCTGTACCACTAACTGCTTAGCACCTGCAACAAAGGTGCTACATGAAGCTTTTGGCATAAGGTATGGGCTTGTGAATACAATTCATTCCTATACCATGAGCCAGCGCATTGTGGATGGTACGCATAAAGATATACGGCGTGGACGAGCTGCGGCCATGTCCATGCTGCCCACTACAACAGGCGCAGCCAAGGCTTTGGCTTTGGTGTTGCCAGAGCTTGCTGGTAAACTTGATGGTATGGCGGTACGCGTACCCACATCTAATGTGTCCATGGTAGATATTACCTGTGCTGTGGAAAAAGCTTGCACTGTTGAATCGGTTAATGCTGCTTTTAAGGCTGCTTGTGATACATATTTAATTGATACTCTAGGCTATAGTATTGAACCCTTAGTTTCTGTGGATTATGTAGGTAGCACTTATGGTGGGGTTGTTGATTCATTAAGTACCATGGTAAGTGTTGAGCATTTAATCAAGACTATTGTTTGGTATGACAATGAAGCCGGCTTTACCAATCAGCTTGTGCGCCTTATTGGGCTTGTGGGTGATGATTGGTAGTTTTTAAGCAATTAATTTTAAGCCCCTTACCCTTTGCGGTGAGGGGCTTTTTTTTGTTTTAAAGTAAGTCATTATCCCAATTAAATAGGCCACTGCGGCGTATTTCAGGTAGGTTTATGGGTGGATTTTCATCTATTTCAGCAAAAAAGCTATACCCTGCTGTTTCAAGCTGATTGCGTTTGTCGCTTAAATCTAAAGGCCAAGCAGGATAAAGCCAAGTGTTGCTGCCGTAATTTCTGGCCCAAAACACCTCACCCTTAGGGCTTGCAAAGGGTTCGTTGGCCTTAACTCCACTAAGCCCAAAGCGTGCTATACCTATGGGCCAAAAACCTTTGAGCACAATACCTAGTGGAAGACAGCTTTGCTTAGGCAGGCTTAGAAAATCTTTTTGGCTTAATTCTGGGCTGACAAATGTAGCAGCAAATCCCATATCTTTTAACATGTTAATATGGGCTGCATTGGCCACATTGCAAAATGGTCCGGCCATTAAATCAAGCTCTTCAAAAGCTTTGAATAAGGATATTTGCCATGGTGCATTACAAATAAAGTGTCTAGCACCACATCTTTGCAGGTGTGTAATAAGACGCGTATAGGTTTTTTCTTCTTCTGGCCAGATAACTGGTGGTAACCACCAAGCCACCTTGGGTACGATGGTGCGTGAAAGCTCTTGAGCTTTGGGTGAAATCCAAAGGGCCATGTGTGAACCTTTAGTACCACGGGTATCGCGCCCATGCGGTATGTTGGCTCGCAAAATCATGTCAGCTCGCTTGCGCGCTTTCATGCTGTCAGCAAATTTTAGCTTTACATCTATGGGAGCGGAGGTAATTTTTTTCTGTTTAGCAAGTTCGCGCTCCCCTTGGCTTAATAAGTTTAGCAACTCTGGTTCACGTCTGTCTATTAAAAATACAGCCGTACCGGCCTTAGGTGTTTTGTGCTTGGGCACACGTAAGACCAATGTTCCGGCCTTGGGGACACGCTTGGTTACACTAAGGGTGCTGTGCCAGCTTTGATCTTCAATACCTATGCGCAAATAGTCCTTGGGTAATAGTTCTTGGTGGGCTTTAATGAAGGCGCGACCTTCACTGTCAATGCCACATTTACCAACCAATAGTCCTGAACTGGTTTGCTCATAGGGGTCAGTGGGTGAATTTTGCTTTTGAGGTAAAAAACGCGCACGGGTGCTGGGGCGACCAAGAGCCATATTTAAGAACTCTTCAGCCATTTTTTTGGCTTTGGAGTCATTTGGATTATCGCGTAAAAGTTTATAAGCGGTCACTACATGATATACATAATGTGGCCCTTTTTTGCGTCCTTCAATCTTCCACGAACTTAAATTTGGTATATCAAGTAGTGTTTTAGCCAGTACATCTAGGGATAGGTCTAAACAAGAAAAATAGCGTCCGCTATGCACCTTACCACTTCTTTTGGCATGTGGTAATGGTTTACGTTTGCCCTTGATGTTTTTGCTATCTCCAAGGGCGCTAGGAATAGCATTGCCACCTTGGCGATATACGCGCCTACAAGGCTGCACACAGCGGCCGCGCAAGCCACTTTTGCCACCCATATAACTTGACCAATAGCAACGCCCAGAAACACAATAGCATAAAGCACCATGCACAAATAACTCTAGCTCAAGGCCTTCGGGGCAAGATTCACCCATTAGGCGTATTTCATCAATACTTAATTCGCGTGGTAAGATAACCCTTTGAGCACCCATGTTTTTTGCAGCTAAAAGGCCTGCCGGATGGGTAATATTGGCTAAGGTAGAAAGATGCAGTTCACCTTTAAAATTGGCTTGGCGTGCTAAGTTCATAAAGCCCATATCTTGCAAAATTAAGGCATGAGGTTGTACATCGCGCGCTAGGCGTCCTATGAGGTTTGCGGCACTGCTTATGTCTTGAGGTTTTACTAAGGTGTTCATAGCCACATAGACGCGGGTATTTTTTGAGTGTGCAAGGTCCACAAGTCCCGCCAACTCACTTATGCCAAAATTTTCGGCTTGCATGCGAGCAGAAAAATGTTTTAGCCCAAGATATATGGCGTCGGCGCCGCCGGCAAGGGCTGCTAAAAATGATGGTTTATCTCCTGCTGGAGCAAGTATTTCTGGTTGCATAATTTTTTTGCTTTATTGTTTTGTTATAAAGTTATGGCTTTGGTGCAGCATCAAGAATATTGCGCGCTACATGTGTATCCTTGGTTATACGTTCAACTAGTTCTGCTACACTATCAAAACGTTGCTCGTCACGGATGCGTTGCACAAATGAAAGGCTTAGGTCTTGGCCATAAACATGGTGCTCACCTTCAAGAAAAAAGCTTTCAATACTAAGTTTTTCATTTCCAAATGTTGGCACGTAGCCCACATTGGTGACAGCGGGATAGGCACTTTGTTTGGGGTTGTTTGCATCATTTATACCGGTTACCCAAGTGGCATATACACCTTGGCGCGGGATAGTTGCATAGTTGGTTTGAATATTAGCTGTTGGAAAACCAAGGCCTGCTCCGCGTCCATGCCCTGATACTACCTCGCCCTTGATGGTATAATATCGCCCAAGCAAGCTTTGTACATCCCATAAATCACCGGCACGAATAAGGTCACGAATGCGCGTTGAACTAACCACAGCATCTAGGGCAATGACAGGGGGTAATTGCTCCACAGTAAAAGAATATTGTTTACCAAGGCTTTGCAGTACATCAAAATTTCCAGCTCTATGCTTACCCAATGAAAAGTCATACCCTATAACAAGATGTTGGCATTTTAATGGTATAAGTACATGTTTAACAAATTCCTCTGGGCTTAGGGTAGCTAGTTGTTTATTAAAGGGTAGCTCTAAGGTTAAAGCTATACCATGTTTAGCAAAGCGTTGCAGACGTTCTACTTGTGGAGTAATAAGCGATGGAGCTCTTGCTCCGGCAAGCACCATAAGCGGATGCGGCCAAAAGGTCACTAGCACTGGCATTAGTTTTTGCTGGACGGATTGTTCAATGGTGCGGTGCAAAAGGCTTTGATGCCCCACGTGTACTCCATCAAAGTTTCCGATGGTAACACAAGTCCCAGCATATTTAGCACTGTCTAGGATAAAATCTTGAGGAGATGTTATTAAATGCATATTTATACAAGGCGTTGAAAAATAAAACTATAATGATTGCGTAAAACTAAAGATAGGCGCAAGGTTTCGGCTTTTAGAGCACTATCTTCAATCTTGGCAAAGGATAGTAAATGTCTACTAAGCTGGCTAAAGTCCTTGCCCCCAGTGCTAAGCACCATATCTCTGTAGGCTTTAATTTTTGCTGACATACTTGACCTACGCTTAGCAGCAAATTTCTCAAGATATTTTTGTAAAAAAGTATCAAAAATTATTTGTGCGTCCTTAGGAAAAGACTGTTCAAGAGCTAATGCCCAAAGTCCAATATATGTTCCTTCAAATTCATTAAGCAGGGTTTTTCGCAACGATCTATTAAATCTCCCAACCTTAAACATCCGTAATTCTTGTGTAAAGTCTGCTGTGCTTAAGAGGGCTTCAAAGGTGGCCGCAATTTCTCTTGGGTCGCTTAGCGGTATTATTGGATTATTCATGCTTGCTACCCCCGCCATGATTTGTTTTATGCTTTTTATGTTTGCGCTTACGTTTTGGAGCTGTAGGTTCACCCTTGGTAGGAGCTGTGGGTATTGACACAACTTGTAGACTTTCTTGATAAAATGCGTCTAAAAGCATATTTATCAAAGCATGCTGCGTGTCACTGGTCTTACAGTCTTGGTTATCGTCTTGTTTAACAAGGGATTGCACTATGGGGTTAAAGCGACGCATTCTTTCGCGTTCAAGGCCAGTAAGTTTGCGATAGCGGGCTTCTAAAAGTGTAGTTAATCTTTGTCCCATCACATTTGCTATATCTTCATCGGATGGATTATTGCGCAAAATGAGTGGAATATTGAATTTTTTTGCAATGCGCTCAAGTTCTAATTTTTCCATTACATCAACTAAGCTAATAACCGTACCAGCTGCATTGGCTCGTCCAGTGCGCCCTGCACGGTGAATATAGCTTTCATGATCATCTGGGACTTCATAAAGAAATACATGCGATAAGTCAGGGATATCAATACCGCGCGCAGCAACGTCTGTGGCTACTAAGAAGCGTAAAGTGCCTTTGCGTATTTTGTATAATACATTTTCACGCTTGCTTTGAGATAGGTCTGCCGAGAGGGCATCGGCATCATATCCAAAGCCTTTAAGGACCTCAGTTATATAATGTACATTGGCCTTGGTATTGCAAAAAATAATGGCCGAACTTGGGTTTTCCATCTCCATCAAGCGAATAAGGGTGCGATCTTTATCCATAGCCTTACTTAAACAGAAAAGATGTTGCACCTCAGCCACATGCACTTGCTTTTGCGAAAGTGAGAGCATGGCTGGCACAGACATGAATTCTTCAGCAAGTTTTAACACATGAGGTGGATAAGTAGCAGAAAATAAACAAGTAGCAATTTTGCCTTTTGGTAAATAACGCTGTACTTCCTTCATGTCAGGGTAAAAACCAATGGAAAGCATGCGATCTGCCTCGTCAAATACCAAAACACGCAAGAAATCCAAGCTCAAACTACGGCGTAAAAGATGGTCTAAAATACGCCCAGGTGTACCAACCACCAACTGCACGCCACTGCGAAGGGCCTCTAGTTGCTTAGAATAACCTACACCACCATAAACGGCTGTGGCATTAATGTCTGTATTTGCAAAAAGAATTTTAGCTTCACGCTCTACTTGTAGGGCTAGCTCACGTGTGGGTACAAGTACTAAGGCCTGCACCACCTTGCGTTCAGGTGACAAGTGGCGCAATAATGGTAATAAATAAGTACCGGTTTTACCGCTACCAGTTCGCGATTGCACCATTAAATCTCGACGAGCTAAAAGATAGGGTAGGGATAGCTCTTGCACAGGCATAAGTTTAGACCAGCCAGCACGCGCGCAAGCATCTTGTAATACTTGCGGTAGATTGCATAAATCTGCTGGGGGTAGAGCATTGTCTGGCTCACATATATTAATATGCTCTGCAGTACACGCACCTATGTCGTGTTGCTTGGTCATAGCTATCCTTGGTGTGCTTTATTGTTGTATGGAAGTTAAGGTTATAAAAACCACATAGCTCTAAAGAAAAATTACTATCATAGCTTGTTTGCTTTGGCAATGTTGGTGTACTTGTATAAAAGCAATGAAATTACTTGCCAAAAGTCAACTTTTTATCTAGTATTATATTAATGGCTTTTGTAGTTATAATGTATAGTTGCTAGCATTAAGTCATTGCAGAGCCCCGTGTTATACTTTAAGACAAGGAGTCCCCTGTATGCCCACCAAAATACTCGTTAAAGAGTCGCTAATTCCAGGTAAAACCAGTAAATTAATTTTAGATGCACCACATATTGCCAAAAAAGCTCAACCTGGGCATTTTGTAATGCTTAGGATGGGAATTAATGGAGAACGTGTACCCTTAACCATTGCCGATGCTGATGCTGAGGCTGGAACCATAACACTTGTATATATTGTGCTTGGTAAGAGTACAGCTTTAATGGAAGCATTAAAAGAGGGTGAAAGCATATTTGATGTTTGTGGTCCTCTTGGTAAGCCTACACATATTGAGAAAAAGGGTACGGCTATATGTGTGGGGGGTGGTACTGGTATTGCTGCTATGCATCATATAGCTAAGGGGCATCATAAAATTGGTAATAAAGTTATAGGTATTATTGGTGCGCGCCAGAAGGATTTATTGCTTTTTGAAAATGAACTTAAATCATTTGTAGATGAACTTTTAATTTCAACTGATGATGGTAGCTATGGTGTGAAAGGGCTTGTGACTAATTTATTGCATGATAAATTAGAGACAGAAAAAGATATTTTTGAAGTGGTGGCTGTGGGGCCTGTGCCCATGATGGCTGCTGTTGCTGCTACTACTAAGCCTTTCAAAACTCCCACTACTGTAAGCCTTAATCCTATCATGGTGGATGGTATTGGTATGTGCGGAGCTTGTAGGGTAACGGTTGATGGGCAAACAAAATTTGCTTGTGTGGATGGCCCTGAATTTGATGGGCATAAGGTGGACTTTGCAGAACTTCGTCGTAGGCTAAACGCCTTTGCCGAACAAGAAAAAACATCCTTTAGCCATTATAGGTGTACTTGCTATGAGTAATGAACAATCTACCCCTAAGCCTAAGGTAAAGAAGAAAGTATTTGCCCCAAGAATGCCCATGCCTTGTCAAAATGCAGAGGTGCGTAGACGTAACTTTGATGAGGTAAGTCTAGGATATAGTCATAAAATGGCCATTATGGAAGCTAAGCGTTGTTTGCAATGTAAAAAACCAAAATGTGTACACGGTTGTCCTGTGGAAGTGCCCATTCCGGAATTTATTGCAGCAGTGGCACGTGGTGATATGGACTCCGCCTATAGAATTATAAAAAGTACCAATAGCCTACCCGCCGTTTGTGGGCGTGTGTGCCCGCAAGAGGTACAGTGCGAAGGTAAATGTGTATTAAATGCTAAAAAAGAACCCGTTGCCATCGGACGTTTAGAACGCTTTGTGGCAGATAATTACATAGCAACCTCAGCTTGTGAGCAAGTTACAGGTACTAATGCCTGTGCCCTACCTGTACCTGGTTTAAAGGTAGCCTGTATTGGTGCTGGTCCCGCTTCCCTCACTGTAGCTGGTTATGTTGCGGCCAATGGTATTCAGGTGGATGTATATGAAGCCTTACATGAGCCAGGTGGGGTTTTGGTCTATGGAATACCAACCTTTCGCCTACC
>CAYJDF010000006.1:10967-26333 GCA_964368845.1 uncultured Desulfovibrionaceae bacterium | reverse complement strand
GGTACCAATGTTACTGTTTTTGGGGCAGGTAATGTGGCCATGGATGCAGCAAGAACAGCTATGCGTCTTGGGGCAGAGAGTGTACATATTGTATATAGGCGTACAAAGGCAGAAATGCCAGCGCGCCTTGAGGAAATAGAGCATGCAGAGGAAGAAGGTATACAGTTAGAACTTTTAGCGTCACCAGTGCAATTTAATGGCGATGATAAATTAAATCTAAAGTCCGTAACCTTACAGCGTATGAAACTTGGTGAGCCAGATGCATCTGGGCGTTGTCGGCCTGAGCCCATTGAGGGTGATGTCTATGAACTGCCCACAGACCTTGCCATAGTAGCCCTTGGCACACAAGCAAACCCCATCTTGCTTGAGGCAACTCCAGGCTTAGAACTCAATAAATGGGGATATATTGTAGCTGATGAAAATACTGGTGAAACATCCATTCCCAATGTATTTGCTGGGGGTGATATTGTAACCGGTGCTGCAACTGTTATTTTAGCCATGGGAGCTGGACGTAAAGCAGGTCAAGAAATTTGCAGAAGGTTATTAAAGGACGCTTAGAGCATATTACATAGATTTTTAGCTAAGCTTATTAAGCTTTAATAGTGAGATTTACCAACACGTAAAATAACTGGTTTATGATTACTGACTTGCAAGGCAAGCCCAAATCCACTTAAAAGGTTACTTATGGGACGTCCTAGGACCACATTAAGAGCCTTGGAAGGGATTTGGGCTTTTTCTATACATAGCTCACGAAATGCTTGATCATAATTTATCATTTGCAGTATTTCACTCTGGGCCTGTTGGTAGTTTGCAGCATATTCTATCAGTGAATTAATAGGGCATTCTTCCTCATGGGCCATGGCAAGTTCTAGCCAACCTTGGCCTTGTGAAGTTAGAATATCCTTGCGGTTAGCGCGATTATGTTCATACATAGCCATGAGGGCAGTACTATCTTCACAATAAAGAGCCGCACATTGAGCTGGACGAAGTGGATAAAGGGCGCAGACATTATTTATGTGAAATACACAATGCCAAGGGTAGGCTTGCTCACCAGTGCCAGCAATTTTGATAACTTCTGCTTTTAAGGGGCTTAGACTTTGCTTGATGGCATTATATGCAAGCTCACCTTGGCGTAAGGTCACAAGTTTACTCAAACAAATATGCCCCTCACGGACTAGGGGCATATCGTTTAAGTGAAGTAAGGGCCCCCCTTGGCGGCAACATTGTCCACATTGTCGACACAGGGGAGCAGATACCTCTTTATGGCTTAATAGGTTGTTATCCACCGCACTTAGTAAAACTACAGGCTTGGCAAATATGACAACCTTCTTGGAAGATAAGTTCTCCTCCGCATTCAGGGCAAACGCTACCATCCAATGGGGCTGCATGTTCAGCAACAGAAGCTCCATTTAAGTAGCGACGCTCAAGTACCCAAGCTATGGCATCTGGGATGGAGAGCAAAAGTCCTTTGCCACGAAATACAGGATGTTCACCACCAATACCCTTAATTTGACTTACTACATCATGTACACTTACTCCGGAACGTAGGGCTAGCGATACAAGGCGGCCAATAGCTTCGGCCTTTGCAGTAATGGATCGTCCAGATTTACCAATGGTAGCAAAGACTTCAAAGGGCTGACCATCAACCTCATTAATGGTAAGATACATTGCACCAAGCCCAGTTTGTACTTTATGGGTAAAACCTTGCACTACGTCAGGACGTTTGCGCACACTGCCAGTTTCTTGAGCATCGTTTTGTAGTCCATCTTGCTTTTTTTGCCCTTCACCAGTGGCTAAAACTTGTATGGATTTGCAACCATCACGATATACGGTAACACCCTTGCAGCCTTCCTTAAAGGCCATCCAATAAATATTATAAATATCCTCTACAGTGGCGGAATTGGGTAGGTTAACAGTTTTTGATACGGCATTGTCGGTATGCCTTTGGAATGCGGCCTGCATTTTTAAATGCCATTCTGGGTCAATGTCCATGGCGGTTACAAAGACTTTACGCATTTTGGCTGGTAAGAATTCCATTTCTTGAATAGAACCTTTTGCTACAACACTTTCCATAAGTTCCATACTATAAGCACCAGCATTGGTGAGGGCTTTTTCAAAGTATGGATTAACTTCTACAAGCTTTTCACCGTCTAAAATATTACGTGTAAAGCAAAGGGCAAATAGTGGTTCTACCCCAGATGAGCAACCAGCAATAATTGATAATGTACCTGTGGGGGCAATGGTGGTTACAGTGGCATTACGATATGGCCCTTGCTGACGCTTAGCAAAAACTGACGTTGCATAGGATGGGAATGGACCACGCTCTTTAGCTAACTCTTTAGAGGCATTGTGTCCTTCATCATTAATAAATGCCATAACCCGCTCACCTAACGCAAGACCTTCTTGGGAGTCATACGCAAGGCCTAGGTGAAAAAGCATATCTGCAAAACCCATAACACCTAAACCAATTTTACGATTTCTTTGCACACGCTCGGTAATAAGTGGTAGAGGAAATTGTGAGGCATCAATGACATTATCTAAAAAGCGTACTGAGAGGTGCACAACACGCGCAAGCTCTTTCCAGTCAATACGTTGATCTATGGCTTTGTCTTGACCCTTGCTATTTTTAGAACCATTAACAAATTTAGCCAAGTTAATAGAGCCAAGGTTGCAAGCTTCATAGGGTAAAAGAGGCTGCTCTCCACAAGGATTGGTGGATTCAATCTCACCTTGATCGGGGTTAGGGTTATCTCTATTGATACGATCTAAGAAAACTATACCAGGGTCACCAGAAGCCCAAGCCTTGTTTACCAAGATATCAAACACCTCACGAGCACGAAGTCTATCAACCTCTTTATTGGTATGTGGATTTAGTAGTGGGTATTCAGTATCTTCTTCCACCGCTTGCATAAATGCTTCAGTTAAGCCAACTGAAAGGTTGAAATTATTAAAATCACCTTCCTTTTCCTTGGCACTAATAAATTCTAAAATATCGGGATGGTCAATACGCAAAATGCCCATGTTGGCACCGCGTCTTGTGCCGCCTTGTTTAATTTGTTCTGTAGCTGTATTAAAGATACGCAGAAATGATATGGGCCCAGATGCAACACCACCCGTTGAGCCAACACGGCTTTGTTGGGGGCGAATGCGTGTAAATGAAAAACCAGTGCCACCACCAGACTTATGAATCATGGCCGCATGTTTAACGGCATCAAAAATTTCTTCGATAGAATCACCCACTGGCAAAACAAAGCAAGCTGAAAGTTGGCCTAAATTAGTGCCAGCATTCATAAGAGTTGGTGAGTTTGGCAAAAACTTCCATTGCGTCATTATATCATAAAATTCACGAGCCAAGTTATCCGCTTTATATGGGGACTTATTGTATTTTTTTTCTTCAACGGCCACCGTTGAAGCCACGCGCCAGAATAAATCACGTGCATCTTCAATTACACCTGTATCTGGGTTTGTATGATAATAACGTTTTTTAAGCACCACTTCTGTATTGGCTGAAATGGGTGGGTGTGGAAGATTTTTGGGCATTGCAACCATAAGTATTCTACCTTTAATTTTTTAATAATAGTGAAAAAGTTATGTTTAACACTACATAAGGGGTTGATGGTAAAGTATATTTTTAGCCCGCTAGGGCATTATGCATACCATGTTTTTTTATACTAACCCATACAGAAAAAAAAATCCATGTAGCGCAAAGCCGCATTGCTCCGTTAGCATTTTGAAATTATATGTCATTTTTCTAAAAACTTTCTAAAAAAAATTTTGATTTTAATAAAAATGTTTATATAAAAATAGGTTATGCATAATAAAAAATTTTGCATACCTTATTTTATTTACACTTGACAAGAAAGGCGAAGCATTTTAGATTGTCAATCTAGTGTGCGAGAGTGGCGGAACTGGTAGACGCACTAGGCTTAGAACCTAGCGCCGCAAGGTGTAGGAGTTCAACTCTCCTCTCTCGCACCACTTAACTAGTTTGATATTATGACTAAACCTCTTTCAGTTTTGGAAGAGGTTTTTTAGTATCAAGCTCACATTTTATTTTAACTTAGTAGTTAGTTATGCATGAAAAGAAATATCTTACCGCTCCACGTAGTCACGTTACTTATGATATGCGTATAGAACGCAATGGTCATAAGGGGGCAGTTTTTTGGTTTTCTGGTCTTTCTGGTGCAGGCAAGTCTACACTTGCTCATGCGTTGGAGAAAAACCTTTTTCAGATGGGTATGCAAGTTACAGCGCTAGATGGGGATGTTATTAGAACGGGTTTATGTGCTGATTTATCCTTTAGCGATGGGGCTAGAAATGAGAATATAAGACGCATAGCCGAACTTAGCCGTATACTTGCTATTCAGGGTCATATTTGCATTTGTGCTTTTATTTCTCCTTTGAAGATTCATCGTCAAATTGCCAGAGATGTTATTCAAGATTTTTTTCATGAAATGTATGTTTCTTGTAGCGTTGAGGAATGTGAGCGTAGAGATGTAAAGGGATATTATAAGCTGGCACGCAAAGGTAAAATTAAAAATTATACTGGTGTATCAGCACCATATGAAGTACCGGAGCATCCTAACTTAACTATAAAGACTGATGAATTTTCACAAGAAGACTGTGTGCAGCTAGTGCAAGATTATATATTAAAACAAACAACACTAGCTTAGTTAATACTATAACTTGATAAAGTTTTTTGAAAAGATGTTTGGGGGAAACTTGTGTCGAAGGACAAAAGTTTCCCCCAAAATTTTTTAAATCAAAGGATTAATTGTTACCTGGTTTACCCCAACGAGGGAAGGATGCATTGCCAGAGCCTGTATTAACTTTTTTGGCAGCTCCGCCATTACGTGTTGTAAGATAGATGCCACGAGATCCACCACGGCTGGAAGTAAAGGCTATGGAGTAGCTATCGGCACAAAACGATGGTTGTTCATCACTACCTGGTCCAAAGGTAATTTGGCGTTCTGCACCTGTTACAAGGTCTTGGACGAAGATGCGGTGCCCAAAGTCTGTCATGCGGCTATAGACAACAACTGTACCATCGGGTGAGAGGTTTGCCTCTGTATTATAGTTACCATTTCTGCTAACGCGAGTAACTGCGCCACTGGTTAGGTCTTTGATAAATATTTGTGGGCCACCTAGGCGGCTTGAGGTAAAGGTCATCTTGGTACCATTGGCGTTGAAGCTTGGGGATACGTTGATGGAGTTATTTTGTTCCAATGCTCTTTCGCGCTGGAAGGAATGGTTGAGTAGGAAAATATCTGGATTTTTGCCATTTGAAAGACTAACTGCCACTTGGTTATTGGGCATGAAGGTTGGTCCAATTACTATATTACCAGGGAAGCGTATGCGTTGGACTTTATTGGAGTTTCTATCCCATACTCCAAGTGCGTGGGAACGGCTGTCAATATGAGTAAAAACAATGAAGCGTCCATCGGGCGACCAAGATGGTGAAAGTGATTCACCTTTCATTCTTGTTAGTTGGCGCAGATCGCGGCCTGTGGGGCGAACTAGCCATACATCTGATTGTAATTTACCAGCTTTTTTGATGAAAGCTAAGGTAGAGCGAAAGAAGTCACCACTGCCAATAAGTACTTCTAATAAATCAGCACAGAAGCGGTCTGCCACTTGGGTTAAGTCTTTTGAGCTAATGTTTGGATATTCCTTACCAAAGATGCGTGTGCCACTATTTGTTTCAAAGGCGCGAATTTGTACCGTATCGCTGCTAGACCAAAAAGATGTAACTACTATATCAGAACCAGCTAATTGAAAGCGTTTGAAATCTAAGGCAGGAGGTTCATAGCCAGCCAAGAGAGTTCCACCAAGCACGGCATTTTGAGCTATGAGGTTCATGAAGGGTAGGCTTTGTAAGTTTTGCTGAACATAGTTTTGCAAGTCGTTAGCCATGCCTTGGGCGGCACTGTTTGGTCCATCCATGGGGCTTGCTAGGGCAAGGTTAATAACATTTTGCCCTGGGCCGTAGATGTCAATTTGTACAACGGCCTTTGCTTCACTTGCGAGCAATAGCATAAACATGCTTATGGCTAGTAGGTAGTTGGTAATTTTTTTTGACATAATTTTCTCCATAGCTGATGAATTTTAAGCTTTTATGATGAAGGTTAAAAATAGTTCTCTTGCTTTTTTGTCTGGCGGTGGATTTACTTTACCCGTTTTTTCTGTGGCTTTTATAATGGCACTGTCTAGGTCTTCATGACCACTGGGTTGTATTAGTTGAACGTCTTTAATATTGCCACTGGCATCTACTTGTACGGTAACGGACGTACTAAGTTCTTTGGCTGGTAAATCTGGTGGAAATTGCACATGTGGTCCAATTTTGCGCATGACCATTTTTACATAGAAATCGTCTTCATCAAGAACAGCTCCACCACGATTATCATGGATAGTGGGGGGGGTAGTTCTAGATGCAACCAAAGGCTTATCTTGCGACTCGGTGGTTTTGTCTATAGAGGCGTCGCTTGGAGGAGTAAGCTTACTAGTGCTTTGTTCAGGCTTATTTTGGCTTGTAAAAGCCTTACTATCAATAAATTCACTCTTAGCCTGCTTTGGAGGATTGGTAGAGGCATGCTTAACCGGAGGACCATCTGGTGGCGGTAGTGCATTAGCACCATCAACTTCACCAACCCAAAAAGAGAGAAATACATCCATGGGTAAGCCATAAGGAGGTTTAGCAAATGTACCTATGTCTCGTACAGCATCACAGGCAGCCTTTTCTGCAGCAGTAACTTCGTTAAGGGTACTGTCGTTTAAGGGTGAGCATTCTTCTAGCTTACCGTCTCCGTCAATCATAACAAGTACGCGCACAGTGCGTTCCTTACCATCTAGAGGTGGACGCCATTTTTTTACCACAGCATCTAAAACACTATTGGAATATCCACCTGTTTGATCAGAACTTGTTACCATGGCAGCCTTGGCCTGTGCTGTGTTTAATAAAAATATGCAAGCTAAAATTAGGATGAAATATTTAATTTTTGGCATATATACTCCTTATATATTACATAAGCATGGATGAGTTAAAAACTATTCTTAAATCATAAAATTCTGGGCCAGGGGGGGCAGGGAACATATTGGCAGCACCTGTGCGAATGACAGCATTGACAGTGGCTGCATCATATTGGGCATTGCCAGAGCTTTGCTCCAGTTGGGCGGATAAAACACGACCACTGGCATCAATTCTAACTCGTACTGAACAAACCCAATTATTACGGGTGGCAGTTTCAAAATGCCAGTATGGGCGTACGGCAAGATATACTTGCCCCATGTACACACCATGAAGGCCACCGCCGCCTTCTCCATCACCTTCACCACCGCCACCACCACCGTGACCACCAGCATTACGCTTTGCTTCCGCATTTACCGCTCGCTGATTTTGAGCAAGTGCTTGCTTGATAGGGTCAACTTTAGGCTTAGTTGGCTTCTTAGTAACTTTTTTAGCTGTAGTCTTTTTCTTTTCCTCTGGCTTTGGCTTGGGCTTTTCTGGCTCAGGCTTAGGCTCAGGTTTAGGTTCTGGTTTAGGCTCTGGCTTAGGTTCTGGTTTAGGCTCTGGCTTAACTTTGGGCTCTGGTATTGGTGCAGGTTCGGGTTTTTTAGGCTCTTCCTTAGGCTCAGCTATGGGGACTGCTTCAGTTTCTGGTGGAGCAATGGGTGCTACTTCCTTTTGGGGTGGTTCAGGTACAGAAGGTGCAATTTGCTGACCAGCTGCACCTTGATGACCAAGTATAGGGGTGGGGGCTCTATTACCACCAAGGTCAGCATCAACCAATGATATTAACACAGGAGCTTGATCAAGCTTAACAAGAGGCTGTGTGGGCCAAAAGTATATGCCCAATATTAAAGCACAGTGCAATGTTATGGAGAGAATATAGGCAAGAAATTGCATGAGCTACTTATTTTCCCTGTGTTGGTGCATCGCCACGCGTTGCCACAACTCCTAATTTATCAATACCCGCAGCCTTGATTTGCCCCATAATTTCAACAACTATTCCGTATGGAACTTCCTTGTCTGCTTGCAAAAAAAGACCTTTATCCTTAGCCTTTACATTGCTTTGCAAAAGACCTTCTAATTCTTCAAGTGTTACTTTATATTCATCTAAAAAAATGTTGCCATCCTTGCGTACAGTTAACACAAGATGGTCCACCTCGGTGGGTAATACTTCCACTTGTTTGGTTTGGGGTAAGTCTACTTCAAGGCCCTCACTCATCATTGGTGCAGCCACCATGAAGATGATGAGCAATACCAGCATAACGTCCACAAAGGGGGTTACGTTAATATCGGCAACAAAACCACTCTTTTTTCCTATGTTTGCACCCATATTAACTTTCCATGTATTGATTTGAACGTGGGTTTGCGTGTGAGGCTGGACGGCTAGCATTTAATTCGCGTTGGACTCGATTTAAAAATATACCTGCAAAGTTAGCTAGTTTTGTATCAACTACCTCAAGCTTCCCCAAGAATATATTATAACCTACCGTTGCAGGCACAGCCACTGCTAGTCCAATGGCGGTAGCAACAAGTGCTTCGGAAATGCCGGGAGCAACGGTGGCTAGAGAAGCTGACTTTAATAAACCAATGGAGTGAAATGAATGCATAATACCCCACACTGTACCAAAAAGACCTATAAATGGTGCAGTGTTTGCTGTTGTGGCTAATATGGATAAACCACCATGAAGGCGGCTGATTTCAGTGGTAACACCTTGGCTTAGGGCGCGCTTGACGTTGTCCACAACAATTTCTGTGCTGTTACCTAGTTCTTTAGATTTGTTAAATTCTAAAACACCTTGGTGAGCAACAAAATATAGGGGGGATGTGGGGTCAGAACCAAGTGATTGTACAGCTTCGCGTAGATCTCGGGCTTGTTCAAAGCGTATAAGACCACTATTGGACTTATTTTTTGCACTACCAAGCACAAACCATTTTTTAATCATTAAGGCCCAACTGGCAACAGACATGAACACAAGCAAGCCTAAAACACATTTAGCCACCAAACTTGCTTGAGCAATCATAGAGTAAAAACTAAATTCCACAAGGTTCTCCATGTAAATAATTGTAAAAACACATATTTAATAACACAACATCATGCCTAGCAATGTATTGGGTTATTATTTTACTTTATTGCAATTTGCTATGCAGGCAGAATGCTATGCTTTTGCCTTTTTTTCAAGAAAATTTTGAGAAAATTTTGAGAATTTTTACACTGCAAGGCATGAAGTGATTTTACTGGTAATTTAAAAACATTAATATTGATCATCTCTCCATGTCATCTATGTATGTAGTGTTTGAAATATCAAGATGTTTTTACAAGAGGTAGGGTTTTATAATATACCTACCTCTTGCAGTAAAAGTTTGTTAAAATTCAAGATTTCCAGGGGTGCGGGGGAAGGATATGACATCACGAATATTACTTATGCCAGTTAGTAACATGAGTAGCCGTTCAAAACCAAGCCCAAATCCAGCATGAGGTACTGTACCAAAGCGACGTAAGTCTAAATACCACCAATAGTGACTAGGGTCTTGGCCCATGTCCTGAATACGTTTTTCAAGCACATCTAATCTTTCTTCACGTTGAGAACCGCCAATAAGTTCACCAATGCGTGGAACTAATACGTCCATGGCGGCAACGGTTTTATTGTCATCATTAAGGCGCATATAAAAGGCTTTAATATCCTTAGGATAGTCATAAACAGCTACTGGGGTTGTAAAGTGTTCTTCTGCAAGATAGCGTTCATGTTCAGTTTGTAAATCAGTACCAAAGTTGACAGGGTATTCAAATTTTTTGTTGCTTTTTTGTAATATTTCAATAGCTTCAGTGTATGAAATGCGTTCAAATGGTTTGGAAATCATTTGTTTGAGTCTAGCTATAAGTTCAGTATCCACAAAGCGATTGAAAAGGTCTAGGTCGGTGGCACAAGTTGTGAGCACTTTGTCAATGACATAGCAAGTTAAACCTTCGCCAAGGTCCATGTTGTCATGCAAGTCAGCAAAGGCCATTTCTGGTTCAATCATCCAAAACTCGGCTGCATGGCGCGGGGTGTTGGAGTTTTCTGCTCTAAATGTTGGCCCAAAGGTATAAACACGCCCAAGGCCCAATGCTAGAGCTTCGGCTTCTAGTTGACCTGAAACTGTGAGATTAGCTTCTTTGCCAAAAAAATCTTGTTCTAGATTTTTTTCTCCAAGAGGTAGGGTGGTTACGCGAAACATTTCTCCAGCCCCTTCGCAATCTGAGCCAGTTAACACAGGGGTATGTACATAGTAGAAACCTTCACTGCGAAAATAATCATGAACGGCCATGGCAGCTGCTGAACGGATACGAAAAGCTGCTCCATATTTGTTGGTGCGTGAGCGTAAGTGTGCAATGGTGCGTAAAAATTCATCGGAGTGGCGTTTTTTTTGTAAGGGAAAAGTCTCTTGGTCCGCAAGACCATAAATAGTTATATCCTTGGCACGTACCTCAAAACTCTGACCTTTGCCTAGCGAGGCTACCAATTCTCCTTCAACCCTTAAGGCTGCACCGGTATTGGCATCGCCCATTTGTTCAAAGGCCTTGGTGCCTTCGTCTACAATGCATTGTATATTACCAAGGCATGAACCGTCATTTAGCTCTAAAAAACTAAAACCTTTGGCATCACGTCTTGTACGTACCCAACCGCAAATTGTTATATTTTCTATGGGCTGTGTGGCATTAAGAGCTGTATTAATAAGTGTTCTTTTCATAATTTCCTCGATAAAAAATTAACTGTCTCCGGACATGCGCATACGTTGTTGTTTTTCTTTTTCAAGCTGTACTTCTTTCTTGCGTTTTTCTGCTTCGGCTAGTTGTTTTTTGCGGATGCGTTCTAACCGTTCATTTTGCAGTCGTTCGCGTTGTTGTTTTGCATCATTTAGTAATTTTTCTTTTTGTTTGTCAAAGATAATTGTAGCCCTAAGTGCTGCAATACCAAGGGACATAACGGTAATTATACCAAAAAGAATTTTTTGGATTTCCCATTGCTGAGATGCAAGTATTTGTTTAAGCCATGTAAGGCCAATACTGTCACCAAAATAAACAATGGCAGGAATACCAAAAAAGCATAAGCTAAGTCCTATGGCTTCAATCCAGAAAAATGTTTTGGCAAGTGTTAGCCCAAATAGGGTTGTATCGCGAACTGTGCGCAAAAGTTTTAACTTACGGTGTAATTTGCGTAAAAGTTCTTCAATTTCATCGGTATTTTTTTGAGCTTGGTTAAAATTTTCTGCTTCATTAAAGTTTGAAGCAAAAGCCCAATTTATGATACTTGCAGCATGGTTAAAGTCTGCACTAAATTCCCGTAAAATTTTTGGAAATGGAAACCACGAAGCTTCATCACGTATGACTTGTAAGTCGTCCAAATAATTTTTATAGCGGGCTTGCAACTCATCAATTTGCCGCTTGATAAATTCATCAATTTCTTTTTGACAGGCTGGGCGTAGTTTAGCAAGCTCCAAAAAAGCAGCATAGTTCTGCGTTTTAGCAAGGTTTTCTATGTTTGTAATGTTATTAGTAAGAATGATATAGCTTGGATGTGTATCAGGAAACCAAGCTTGTACACGCTCTTTTAGGCGCGCAATGGAAGCTTTTTCTTTTTGAGCAATTTTTTCAGCATTTTGCCATAAAGGATATAGATGTGTTAAGATTAAAAGATGACCACGTCCAAGCTCTGGGTCAGCAAGGCAGCGATTAAAGTATGTTGGATCATCTTGAATAATTTTTGTAACTTGAGATAAAGCTTGTTCTGCAAAGCCCATTTTAATTTTACAAACAATTTTGCGATATTCCACATCACGCCATAGTGGTACTACCCTTAGTATTTGATCATATTGAGCAATGGCATTGGCATAATTACCTTGCACTTCTTCAATGCGAGCTTGCAAATACTCGTTCCAAGCTTGTAATGGCGGCAATGGGGTTAGAGCGGCGGCTTCTTTGAACGCTGCAAAGGCCCTTGGATAATCTTTCCTAAGTATGTAGAGATAGCCCTGTATTGTGCGCATTCTTGTATCACGCGGTGCGCGTACAATGGCAGCTTGAATGTCTTTATCAAGTGCAGATAAATCTTCACCAGTGGTTTTTTGTAATTTATCTAAATATTCCCAAGCTGGACTATCATCACGAGAGTAAATGGTTTCATCTCGTAATTTGCCAATATCACGTCCCTTATTAACCCAGAAATAAGTCATAGCTCGCATTTGCGAAGCAAAGTTTATTTCAAAAAGGTTCATTAAAAGCTCAGATGCGTCATTTTTTTTATCAAGTATACTATGATACCCATCTAAACCTTGTTTTGATAAGGTTTTTTCAATAGTTTTATATGAGTCATTTATCTCATCAAGACTTTGCCCAATAGAAGTATTTTGTCCTATGTTAGGGCTTATTTGCCTTGTGGGGCACTGCAAGGGTGAGTGAGTGTTAATACCACAAAAAAAACAATTTTCATGTTCACCCGTTACAAATTGGCTTGGCATAAGCACAGTTATGGAGTGAACATCCATATCCCCTTCATCAAGCATAACAGTACACCAGCTATCCATATTGCTCTGCGTGTCAGAAAAGCCAATATCTTGGATAGAAAATCCTTCGCCAAGCAAGTAGGCTGTACGATAGCTTAAATAGGGAAAATCTGGGGTAAGTTTATTCCACTGTAAGTTTACTTTTTTATAGAGATCTGTGTTAAAGTTCAAGCCTTTACGTTCAATAATTGCACATACATAGGGCCAAAACTGTTCGCGGTCCATCTCTTTAATATTATTACAATGCTGAAGTTGCTGACGCAACCAAGTACGTAAGATAAGCAAATTATCAACCAAGACCATAATAAAGTCATCTTGAACTAGGAATTTAAGTTTATTTTCTTTCAAAATATCCGCAATGGCTTTTTGCATATGCGGCCAAGAGTGTTGATAATCTTTATCTAGAGGGTTACCAAGAGGACGTAAAATAGCATACCAGCCTTGAGATGATGTATAGGGTAGGCGAGTGTCTGCTTCAAGTATGGTCCACTTCTCATCAGTCATGCCTTCTTTGGGCTTGGCTTGTAGAAATGATATGCCTGGAATATTAGAACTAGTTTCGCGAGCTTTGGGGTGAATCCATAGTTCAAGGCCACCAGTTAAAGCTACTTCTTGGCTTTTTAAGGTGTCTTCAATTTCTAGCCCAATTTCGCGCTTAACTCCGAGCTGGAAACTTGCGCTTAAAAGTTGTATACTAGCTGTGATTGGATTGAAACGTGCTGAAACACATAGCCGTGCTAGAGCCAAGAACACATCTTGATTGAAAAAAAACCATAGGGACTGTTCTTGCTCAGAAACCAAAAACATGGCCCCATAATTTTGTAGGGTTTCAGTTACAGCTGGTTCTAGTGTGCCTTTCCAAGAAATCCAGAGTGCATAGCCTTGCGCACTCATGCGAGTTTCTTTATTCTTGGGTAGTTTATTTAGCAAGTCTGCAAACAGGGGCATTATTCACCTCGTAGCAAAAGGAGCAAAAATGGATATTAATCAAGCAATTAAAAATCTTAAACAGCGTGAAGGCTTTAGTGACCATGTGGGTATGATGCTCATACATAATGGCGTTGTGCGTTCTTGGTCACGTAATGACCATGCAAAAGTTACTGCGGTGCGCGTACAACCTGATAGGGAAAAAATGCACAGTATTTGTCAAGAATTTGAACAGCGTGAAGGCATTTTTGCTATAGTTGCGCATGCTGAAGAGGGTGAGCTTAAACCTGGTGATGACTTACTCTACCTCATCGTAGCAGGCGATATACGCGAAAATGTCAAGAGCACTTTTGCAGATTTACTTGACCGCATTAAGTCTGAAGCTGTTGTAAAACAAGAGTTTTTAGCTTAATCAATCCTCATTAAAAATTTAAGTATGGGGTAAGAAATTTTAACTACCAAGTTTAATTTCTTACTCCTAGTTTTTATGTTTAATCGGTTATTTCCGGCATACCCAATAGGGCAGATGCAAAATCTTTGCCATTAAATGGGCGTAAATCTTCTAACTTTTCACCAAGTCCCACATAGGTGATAGGTATTTTATACTGCATAGCCACGGCAATGGCGACCCCACCCTTAGCTGTACCATCAAGCTTACTTAGAATAATTTCGTCAATACCTGCAGATTCTTTAAATAACTTTGTTTGGGATAAAGCATTTTGTCCTGTGGTTGCATCAATAACTAAAATACTACGATGCGGTGCGCCAGCATGTTTTTTGGTTATGACATTGCGAATTTTTGTTAATTCTTCCATGAGATTAACCTTGGTCTGCAAACGTCCTGCCGTATCCACATAGATAACATCATAATCTCCTTGCAAGGCCATATCCATAGCTTCAAAGGCCACGGCAGCAGGATCTGCCCCAGCTTGTTTGCAATGAAAATCTGCTCCTACGCGCTCTGCCCAAACCCCTAATTGCTCAGTGGCCGCAGCTCTAAAGGTATCTGCAGCGGCAATAAGTACCTTTTTTCCTTGCATGCGGTCGCGGTGAGCGAGTTTGGCAATAGTTGTGGTTTTACCAACACCATTTACTCCAATCATGATAACCACTTCTGGTGGGTTAACCGTGACAATACGTCGCGGCATATGGAATATGTCTTCCAGTACAGTTTGCAAAACGTCTCTTAATTCTTCTGGCTTGGTTATGTTGTGCTCTCTGGCTCCACTTTTTAGTCGCTCAATTAACTCCATACTCGGTTCAAAACCCACGTCAGCCATGAGCAAAAGTTCCTCCATCTCATCCCAAAAAGCGGCATTTAGGGAGTCATGTGAGGCAAAAAGCGCATCAAGTTGTTTGGTAAATTGAGCACGGGTACGCGCAAGGCCATCACTTAACTTAAGCAGTAGACGATTGCGTTCGTCTTCTTCATCTTCTAATTCAAGGGCTAAGGCTAGGCGGTATTGTAGTTCTGAGCGAAACTCCTCCACATATCGATATTCCATACGTGTAAGCCATGTTTGAAAGTCTTGAATAAAGTTTTCAGACTCTTCTGGTGAGGCCTCTAGGGAGTGGAGTAAGAAGTTTAAGCGTTGCCAAAGTAGGGGGCTACTTTCTTCAATGCCATCAAGCACAATGCCTAACCATGCAGAAAGACGTGGCTCAGTACTACGTAAAGCTAATGAAAGGGCAGCTTTTTGTTCTTGATCAAAATCTGCATCGTTTATATGCACTGCCGTTTTGGGGCTTTCATCAGTGGCGCCCAAAAATTTTTTTATGGCAGAAAAAAATCCCATGTAACACTCCTAAATATTCTAAGCAAGTTATTGTATTGCTACAGTATTGCCAAGTAATAGCCTTGCGCATTTGATTAAGTATAGTAATTTAAGTTG
>CAYJDF010000006.1:8948-10867 GCA_964368845.1 uncultured Desulfovibrionaceae bacterium | reverse complement strand
TAAGACTTGTTTGTTCTGCCTTGGTGGCGGCTTTTAATTGTCCACATGCGGCATTAATATCTTGCCCCTTACTCTTGCGAATAATGGCAGTAATGTTTCTATCCCATAAATATTTTTCAAAGGCTAAAATGCGTTCCTTGGAAGGAGCTTTATAAGGTGCACCTTTAGCCGGATTATATACAATTAAGTTAAGTTTACCCTTAACATGTGAAACCAAGTGTACCAGTTCTTTAGCATGCTCAATGCCATCATTTACCCCACCAAGTAAGAGATACTCAAAAGTAATGCGCTCTCGAGTTTTTAATGGGTATGATTTAAGTGCTTGTAATAGCTCGTCTAAGGGCCAACGTGCGGCACGTGGCATAATGCGTTCACGCAATACTTGGTTAGGCGCGTGTAAGGAAATGGCAAGATATGCTAGTCCTGACTCGCCAAGTTCACGTAGGCCTTTTTTTATACCACAAGTGGATACGGTAATGCGCCTTGGTGAAAAATTTAAGCCATGGTCATCATTGAGGCTTTGCAAGCAGTTTAGCATGGTGTCAAAATTTAAGAGCGGTTCACCCATGCCCATGAATACAAGATTACGCAAAACGGGGTGGTCTGGGCGGGTATCACCTAGGTAATGACGGGCCACCAATACCTGCCCCAGTATTTCTGCATGGGTCATATTGCGTTCAAAACCCATGCTACCAGTACTACAAAAAGTACAAGCCATGGCACAACCTACTTGAGAAGATAAGCATTGGGTTAAGCGTACACGCCCATCGCGCGACGTGGAAGGTATGAGCACAGTTTCCACATGCGCCCCATCAGCAAGACTTAATAAAAACTTAATTGTACCATCTTTACTTTTTTCTGTGGCAACAATGCTTGGCCAAGTAATGTGTGCACATTGGTTTAATTTTTCTCGCGTGGCCTTGGATACATTGGTCATGCTGTCAAAATCTTTGGCCATTTTTTGCCAAAGCCATTGCCACACCTGTACTGCTCGAAAACTTGGTTCTTCAAGCTCGTCCATAAAGGCTTTAAGCTTGGGTAGAGTCATGTTTAATATGTCAATCATAGGCCAGTGTAATTATAGTTGCGTTAGAACTATTTTAGCCCACATTTTTCTGGGCATAATTTTTAACAAAGGCTATGGCATCATCAATATTTTCTACTTCACCAGCAATTTGAGCTTGTAAAAGTGCATCACGCAATACACCCACTAATGGGCCAGGAGATAGACTGGTTTGAGCCATGATTTCATTGCCATTAAGTAGAGGTTCAAGCATTTGTTCAGGGGTTTCAGCACGATTTAAGTATTTCATATTATGGTTAAAATATGTGTAACTACCATCACGGGCCTTGATATCGGCGCGGCACATTTCAATGAGGCGCGGATATTCATCCAAAGCTTTAAATTTGCGTATGCCGCGGTCGGTAAGCATAAAATGAAAACGCATATGGTTTTGCACCAAATGGCAAATAAGTTCCACATCTTCTGGTAGAAAATGCAAACGACGCATAATTTCTCTGGTAATTTTTTTTGCCACACGGTGGTGCTGATAAAAGGTCCAAGTTCCATTAAAATATTCAGCTGTATATAGCTTACCCACGTCATGGAAAAACATGGCCAACGTGCCAAGCCAGTCATAGCGAAATTCATCTTCGGGGTAGCGTTTCATACACTCAATGGTATGCGCAAGTACTGTTTCTTCTTCACCATGGTTATTTTTGGTTTGTTTGATACAAGATAGGGCCGAAATTTCTGGTATAAGACCTTGTAATATGTGTGTTTCATGTAGCAGTTCTACAAAACGCCACATGGATTCGGCCTTTACTTTGCGCCATTCATCCATAATGTCATGAGTGGAAACATAATCTAAGACCGCAGAGCTTGCCTTGACAATGGTTACAAAGGTATTGCTAGCAAT
>CAYJDF010000006.1:0-8848 GCA_964368845.1 uncultured Desulfovibrionaceae bacterium | reverse complement strand
TAAAATAAAAAAGTTATACCATCCTTAGTTAGTTTAGCCATATATCGTTTATCTGCTTGATCTATGTTGGCATGGGGACTTTCTAAAATGGCGTCTGGTAAGAGCTTGCAAAGAGTAGCTGCATCGGGTTCGCATGCTATATCAATACTCATAACAGCGCAGCCTGGTTGAATTAGTTTATATTGTAGGGGGGCATTAATGATGTAAGCATCGTAACCATTGCGTAATAAGATTTTGCATAAATTTACAGCTTCTTTAAATGCATGTATCATGGATTGCTCCTTTAGTTTGTTCAGCTTCAACTCTTAATACATTGCCTTATCTAGGGTAAAAGTCAAGTTAAATAATGGTTTGACAATATGCTAGAAACTTTTTAGCCTATAAATAGCTTGCTTTGAACTGATTATTTTTTTGTAATTTTTGAAAACTATACCCTTGCCTAACTTCTAGTGCAAGGGTTAGCCAAATAATGAAATTTAATATTTTTGTGTGAAATTTTTTTGATACTATTGTTTTTTGAATTGTTATGAAGGAGTGTGTATGCTTATGCCAAGTATTGCCATTATTGGTGGAGGTTTAGCCGGATGCGAATGTGCTTTGACCTTAGCCAAATATGGTATTGCCACAACGCTTTTTGAGCAAAAGCCAAACTATATGTCCGCTGCGCATGAGCTTAAAGATTTAGCGGAGTTGGTTTGTTCAAATTCATTGCGCTCCAACGAACTTAGTACTGGCATAGGTCTTTTAAAACAAGAATTACGCGAACTTGGAAGCCAATTTATGACCATGGCCGATATATGCGCTGTGCCTGCTGGTAAAGCCTTGGCTGTTGATAGAAAAAACTTTGCCCGCTCCATGACCAAGGCTATTGAAGAAAATCCATATATTACCCTATGCAATGAGCAAGTAAAGTCACTTGAACATGCTGTGCTTGAGAGCTTTGAGTATGTTGTTATTGCGGCTGGGCCTTTAGCTTCTGAAAGTTTAGCCATGTCCTTGGCACAGCGCATTGGTAATAAAGAGCTTTATTTTTATGATGCCATAGCCCCCATCGTTAGTGCTGATTCTTTAGATATGAATATAGTTTTTCGTGGGTCACGTTATCAAGAGCCTGCAGAGGCGGCTATTCATGGTGAGTATTTAAATTGCCCCTTTGAAAAAGATGAGTATTTACGCTTTTATGAGGCTTTGCTGCATGCCGAAAAGGTTCAAGCCAAAGACTTTGAAAAAGAAATACACTTTGAAGGCTGCATGCCTATTGAAGCCTTAGCCGAGCGTGGGGAGCGCACATTAACCTTTGGGCCGATGAAACCAGTTGGCTTTATTGAGCCGCGTACCAATCGTAGGCCTTATGCCATTGTACAATTACGCACTGAAAACTTAAATCAAACCATGTATAACTTGGTGGGATGTCAAACAAAATTGACCTATAAAGCTCAGGAACATGTTTTTAGGTTAATTCCGGGTTTAGGCAATGCCGAATTTGTGCGCTTTGGTAGTATGCATCGTAATACCTATGTAAATGCGCCTCAAGTCCTAGATGAGCAATTACGTCTTAAAGGACAGGAAAAATTCTATTTAGCTGGGCAAATATCCGGTGTTGAGGGGTATGTGGAGTCAGCTGCATGCGGACATTGGGTGGCCTTATTGCTTATGGCTAAGCTACAAGAAAAACCACTAATAAATCCTCCTTTAGAAAGCGCACTTGGGGCTTTACTTAATCATTTACAAACCCCAGCTAAAAAATTTCAACCCTCCAATGCCCATTTTGGGCTTATGCCTGAGCTCAATCAAAGAGCTAAGAAAAAAGAACGTAAGGCTCTCTATGGTGCCAGAGCAAGAGAATACTTTGGTACATGGCTTAGGCAAAGTGCACAAAGCATTGTATTAGATTGATTATATTAAAATATTTGTTGCTTCACCTTAGAAGATCGTCATTTTTTACTTAAAATCAATAAGCCGCTTTGCCATTTGTGTAATATTTTTTAAGTCTGCTATGGGATGTATATCTTCTACTATGTCAATAAAGTTAGTATAATCTTTGTAGTATGTTAGGGCTTGTTCATAATCAAGCACAGTATCATTGGAAGACAGCATAAGTCCTATTTTATTTTGCATATGTGCAAGCCTTGGATCTGGTGCGGCAAGGTATGAGTATAGTGCTTGTTTGGTCAGTTCCACATGACGCCCGCCCGCTTCAAGCGGTCCTAAAAATCCACCAAGTTGCAATGCAGGTAAAATAACAGGATTTGCTAAGTAGCACTTTGCGCCATAGCTACATGCCAACTGAGCTGCAAAAAAACCACCCATACTAACACCAATAAAGATACTTTGTTCATTGGCAGCATGGCTTTGCTTTTTTAAATTAGTCCAATTTTCTTCCCATGTTTTTTCAGCAAGATAAGCAAGTTTTGTTGCTTCTATTTGGGCTTGCTTTTCAAGTTCGGTAATAAAACCTGCCGTGGGGCTTGCCTTGAGACCATGGATGAAAAAAATGTTCATAAACCCTCCTGTTTTTAATATAAAAATATATTTTTAGAAAATACTTTCTATAAGCCCACCTGCTAATACATTTCCTTTAGTATCATAAAGTGTGGCCACTTGTCCGCAGGCTGTGGGGCTTTGTGGATTTGTAAATTCAATACGAAGTCTATCATCAATAAAAGTGCACAATGCTCTGGTTTCTTGTTGCCTGTAGCGAACACGTACCAAAATATGGTTCGGCCAGCTTTCAACAGGTGCTAAGATATTAAGCTTATGTACTATACATCCATTGAGGGCTAGCTGGCTGGCTGTACCTAGTATGAGAGTATTTTGCGCTAGGTCCTTGGCACGCACATATAGTGGTTCGGAATGGGCGATATTTAGCCCACGTCTTTGACCTTCGGTATATTGCCAAAGCCCTTTGTGTTTACCTAGGTTTTTGCCTATTCCATTTTCTTCAAGTACCATGGGTCCTGGACCAGACAGTTTTATGCAGCGCTTCTTAGCCTCGTCTTGTAAGAAAGGACGATAGGCATCGCTTGGTACAAAGCATATTTCTTGGCTTTCCTTGCTTAGTGGAATGCTAAAACCTTTCTCTTCTAGGTATTGAACAATAAAAGTTTTTTCTTTGTCTTCTAAGGGAAAGATACATTTTTCAAGTATTGCTTTTGGCACAAGGCTTAAAAAATAACTTTGTTCTTTACGTTTATCTGCACCTTTAGCCAGTGGGCTTATGGATGGGTCAATGTGCGGTTTGGTATTTATCTTAGCATAATGACCTGTGGCAAAGAATTCAGCATTTAATTGTAAGGCTTCCTGCATAAGTAAGCCAAACTTGATATGCTTATTGCAAATGGCGCATGGGTTAGGGGTTAGACCTTTAGCATAAGCTTTGATAAATGGTTCAACAATGAGTTGGTCAAATTTGGTGCGCAAGTCAAGCACATGCAAAGAGATGTTGAGCTTGGTGCAAATGTCACTGAGTGCCATGGCGGTTGTATTGGTACTATTTGGTAAGAATAAACCATGCAAGGCTACAAGATCGTGCCCTTGTTCTTTTAAGTAAACAAGGGCGAATAAGGAATCTGCTCCGCCGCTTACGGCAACAGCGATGCGAGCCATTATAATATTTGGTTAAGAAATTGTTTAAGTCGAGGTGCGCGCGGAGATGAGAAAATTTGATCTGGCGAACCTTCCTCCACAATTTGCCCTTGATCCATGAAAATAATGCGATCTGCCACTGTGCGTGCAAAGCCCATTTCGTGGGTAACACAAACCATGGTCATGCCGTCTTCGGCAAGATTTACCATAACATCAAGCACCTCACCCACCATTTCTGGGTCAAGAGATGATGTTGGTTCATCAAAGAGCATAATATCAGGTTGCATGGCTAAAGCTCTTGCTATGGCAACGCGTTGTTGTTGACCACCAGAGAGCATGGCAGGGTAGACATTGGCTTTTTCGCTAATGCCAACTTTTTTTAGCAAAGTAAGGGCTTGGTCTTCGGCATCAGCTTTGCTTAATCCTCTAAGCTTAATGGGACCCATGGTGAGGTTTTGTAAAACAGTTTTGTGGGGAAAGAGGTTAAATTGCTGAAACACCATGCCTACATTTTGACGAATTTTATTAATATCGTGTTCGCGCGAGTTAATGTCTTGCCCTTCCACAAGGATAAGGCCCTTATCTATTTCTTCAAGGCGATTAATGGAACGCAAAAGGGTTGACTTTCCAGATCCAGATGGTCCAATAATTACTACGCGCTCACCAGAGTGTATATCAAGGCTTACATCTTGAAGGGCAGAAAGTTCTCCAAAGTATTTCCAAATATGGCGTATGCTTATGATTGTGGTATCATTTTCGTTTGTCATAATAATTAAGCCTTGCTTCCATTACACTAACGCATTTTGATAGTAATAATGTGATAATTAAGTAAATAATAGCGATGATGGTGTAGGTTTCAAAGTATAGATATGTTTTAGCAGCAAAACTGCGTCCGCGTTGCATAAGGTCAGGCATAGCCATTACCGATACAAGTGATGTGTCTTTTAGCATGGCAATACACTCATTACCTACAGGAGGTAGTATGGTGCGCCAAGCTTGGGGTAGTATGACTAAAAACATGGTTTGAAATCTATTAAAACCAAGCGAGCGAGCAGCTTCCATTTGTCCTTTGGGAATAGCTAAAATCCCAGCTCTAAAAACCTCACCCATGTATGCGCCATAGCAAAAGCTAATGGCAATTACAGCTGAAACAATACCACTTACATTTAAAAATTTTGCCAATGCATAGTAGATATAAAATATTTGTACAAGCAGTGGTATGCCACGAATAACCTCCACATAGGTAGAAGCTATAAGATTTATAAAGCGATTGCGCGAAATACGTCCAAGCCCTGTAAGCAAACCCAGTGGTATGGCACAAGTAATAGAGAGTAAAGTTACTTGAAAGGTAACAAGTAGCCCATCTGGTAAGAAGGCAATAATATCAAGATATGGCTCAGGCCAAGACATACATAGCACAATAAGGGTAACCACAGCCCCAGTTAAAGCAATGGACCAAGCATTAACTAAACGCCATTCTTTAGGGTCAGGGATAGATGCACCATCGGTAACCAATATGCGTATATTACCAGTTTCTGCAGCTTGTTTGGGTGGATTATTGTCATGCATGTATTATATGTCCTCTAGTAGCTTGTGGAAAAAGTATTTGTTGCAACTTTCAATATAAAACGCTAGCCCTACAAGGCTAGCGTTTTATATGTGTTGGTGGGATTTATTCAGCACCCATCCATTTAATTTTTAGTTCTTTTTCTATGCCTTTTTCTTTTACCATTTTAATGCCCTTATTGAGCATTGCCACTATGTCATCATTACCTTTTTTTACGGTAAAGCCGTATAGCTCTACTTCTGGAGTTTGCAGAGCAACTCTAAACTTATTGGTAAAATCTTGCTTTTTATTAGCATAATATTTTGCAACTGGGTCGTCGCACATTACGGCATCAATACGGCCATTGGCCATATCTTGCATGGCAAGACCTACGTCCTCATATTCACGAATGGTAGCACCGGTTTTGGCTTTTTCCATAACGAATATGCCAGTAGTACCAATTTGACCACCAACTTTTTTACCCTTTAGGTCTGCAAGGGTTTTAACTGGTGAATCTTTTGGTACGATAAGAGCTTGGTGAATTTCACAATATGGGTCAGAGAACAAAAATTGTTTTTGACGCTCAGGGGTAATAGTAACAGAAGATGCAACGATATCGTAGTTACCAGCGGCAACGCCTGCAAAAATGCCGTCCCAAGCAATATTTTTAATGTCAAATTTAACGCCAATTTCTTTGGCAATAGCGCGTAAATAGTCGCTTGAATAGCCCATAATTTGCTTTTTATCATCAAGATATTCCATGGGTGGCCAGGTACCATCAGATGCAACAGTGTAGGTTTTTTCTGCGGCTTGGGCTACGCCAGACATAATACCAAGGGTCAAAATAGCAGCTAACAAATAACGAAACATTGGGAATCCCCCTTAAAAAAATTAGTGTAGAAGTTAATTATGGCTGAAAAAAGCCTGCATTGTCAAGATACTTGTTATGAAATTGGTGGTCAATAAACCATTTGACTAGGGTTTTATGAAAAATATGTAAAGATTGCTGTAACCAAGATGGGAACAAGCATGGTCAAGACCATACCAGAAAAAATACCCATGATGGCAAAGCGTTCTCCGGCATACTTGGCAATGACTGGCATACATGTATCCATGGCGGCAGCTCCACCAGATGCAACTGGTGCAAACCCTCCAGCTATACGCACTAGCAGGGGAGCAAAAAGTAGGGTCATAAGTTCGCGACTAATATTGGCAAGCAAAGCTACAGAACCAAGCTCAGCATCGCCAAGGCGAGTGATTATTACACTTGATAGGCTATAATACCCAAGGCCAGCACCTACACCTAGGCAATCACGTAGAGAAATATCATGATTAAATAATATGAGTGTAGCAAAAGAAATAATGCTGCCAAGAGCACTGCCAATAATAATGCCAATGGGGAGCATTAAAATCTTAAATCCAAATTCACGTACTATAAGAAAATTACGCGTGTCAAAGCCCATACACATGCCTGCAAGTATGAGCATAAGATATAGTGCATAGCCCAAAATTTCGTTGGCAAGGTCAGGGGTGATAATATGAGCTTTACCTGCAAAGACACCACTTAAAAAGAAAAATAAGATTAATAATCCACCTTTCATGACTGCTTTGCCTTAAAAACTATACTATATAAAAACCAAGTGGCAAAAATGCTACCCATGGAGCATAATATGCCAATAAGTACGCCTTGTACTCCAAGTTCTGCCAAGCGCGCAGTAAGGTCTTCATTGCCACCAAGGCTAAGTCCTATTAAAAAAAGAAGAGCATAAATGACTGCAGAAAGTGCATGATTTGTGAATGTTATGGCCATAGGTTTTTTGCGTAAAGCATAGCCTAGGGGAATGCCAGAAACAATAAGGCCCACTTCTACCCACATAGTTGCACCGATAGTGTATTGTTCATTGTAGTGTTTATCGTTTTATTTTTACAAGGAAGTAGTAGTCATTTTCCCATACTATATCCCCAACCTTAGCTAAAAGTGGTCTATGCACAGGTGCAGAACTAAGCAAGTAGTCAGCATTACTTTCAAGGGCTAGGTCAATATAGGCTTCTCTTGAGGCAGTCATTCTTTTTTGGGTATCATACCAAAAACGAAGCCCCTCCATATCTTTTGCAAAGTAATAAATACTAGGATCGCGCCAATTATAAACCAAGGGCCGTAAAGCCTTATATCTAATGGCTCTATCGCCTAAATCGTGGTATATGAGGGCGTCTTTTTCAGTATATTTTTGAATGGCTTCAAGCATTGCAGTACGTCTTAAATCTCTAGCATAGGCTTGTTCATAACGTTCTTGGTCAAGAGAATTCCAAAACCATAAAGCACTAGTACGCAATAAATCTTGTTGCCCACCTACGTATAGGCCAGCTATAAAAAAGATCCAAAATACGGCAACGGTTCTTTTGTGCCAAACTTTTGTTGTTTTAGTAATGCGCCATAACATATTAAATGCCATAAATCCAAGAGTCATAGAAAAGAAAAAGGTAAAGCGCATTGTACGAACAATATTAGATAATGAACCATGCCCATCAGATCCAGCTGTCACATACTTATCTAGTAAGAATAACCCTAAGCATATTCCCACTCCAATGGTCCAAAACGCAAATTGTAGAGTGCGTTCTTTTTCTTCTGCATTACCAAAGCGACGCAATAAAAAGTAACTTACTATACCAGTGCCAAGTAAAATTGGACGGGGGAAGTCAAAGAAAAACCTTTGTAAAGCTTGCCAGTATTCTGTGTAGCCAATATTATAACGTATTAAAAGTATTTCTTTTAAAAGTGCAATATCGTCTGGTGTTAGGCTAAGGCTTGGGCGTAAAAATTTTAAGGCAAAAGGCACCATGGGCACAAGGAAGCAGCAACCAGATAAAATAAGCCAAAGGGCATGCCTTTTAAATGATACATCCTTGGGTTTGCATATGGCAAAGCCCAACCAAAAGCCCATGGCTGTAGGTAGCGTACTTATGGCATGAACGTATATCATAAGCCCTATACCAAACATAAATGCCGGCCAATAGCGTGGCCTATGCATTATATGTAACGCGGCCGCCACAAAAAGAGCATAGAATGTGGAAAAATTACTACGTGGTACATGGTCAAGAAAACCATTACCCCAAAAAGTCCCCCACTCAACCCAAAAAACTTGCCCCATAAGTATTGTAAAAGCAAAGGCTTGCCACCTTTGTTTGAGCAGTACTATTCCTAATATATAAAATGTTAGGTGATGGAGAAAATATTGCACGCCAGTAAGTTTTAAATAGGCAAGACCAAAATTATCATCGCTGGCAAGCAGGCTGACTAAAGGAGTGGTGGCTGTCGCGTGGATACTGTAATCATTGACGTTGTCATATACAGGATCTTTCGCAAAAATCTCAGGATGAGCCATGGCAGCAGCCATGCTGGCATAGTTGCATGCGTCAGTGGTGAGTTGTGTGCCATTAATTGATGCACCAATACGTCCAAAATGCACAATGATGGCAAGGGCAAGGAAGACAATACAGACAGCAATGTCAATGTTTTTGTTAGAAATATTCATAAACTCAATAAAAATAAGCTGGTTAATTTAAAATGATTTTTGTGCTATTTACTATGCACAACATTTTTGCTTGAAAAAATACTTCTTGTAAATATATAAAACATTCAAGTAAAATTGTGTAAATCTCGCACTTATTGTGCGGAACTTATATATAAAAATATGGCTGTGGTAAAGTTTTTTTTGT
>CAYJDF010000005.1:27239-39300 GCA_964368845.1 uncultured Desulfovibrionaceae bacterium | reverse complement strand
TGTGTGCCATGCTCAATAAATTCATCTTCAATGCCAAGTCTTTTTATTTTTTGACCATTGATAGCATTGTTATCAATTAAAAGCTCCATGATAGCAGACGAAAATCCTCCAGCTAAGCTCCCCTCTTCCACCACCAAGATAAATTTATAGGCCTGTGCAAGTTCTAAAATTTGCGCCTTTGGCAAAGGCTTTAACCAAATTGGATCAAATACAGCTACATTAATACCATGATTTTCTTGCAGAGTTTTAGCAGCTTCCAAAGCAAAATGCACACAAGGTCCCACAGCAAAAATAATTAATTCATCTCCAGTTTGTAAAAGCTCACCTTGCCCTTCTGCAAGCATACTATAGCTTGTGGGCATGGGTAAACCAAAGCCCTTACCACGAGGATAACGTAGCGCAACTGGTGCATTACCCATGACAGCAGTATATAGCGCATGACATAATACGGCTTCATCGCGCGGAGCTAGTATGCGTATATTAGGAATATGTCGTAAATAAGCTATATCAAAAACCCCATGGTGGGTTGAGCCGTCCTCACCAACTAAGCCAGCACGATCTATACAAAAAATGACTGGCAGATTTTGCAAACACACATCATGTACTACTTGGTCGTAGGCTCGTTGTAAGAAAGTTGAATATATTGCAACCACAGGTCTAAAACCCTCTACAGCAAGGCCTGCTGCAAAAGTAACTGCATGTTGTTCACAAATACCTACGTCTACAAAGCGTTCTGGAAATAGTTTTTCAAAGGTTTGTACCCCTGTGCCTGCGGGCATGGCAGCAGTTATGGCTACAATTCGCTTGTCTTTTTCGGCTAAGTGAATAAGACATCGTCCAAAGGCTTCGGTAAACGAGATATATCCTTTACTTTCTGGAAATTCACCACTTTGTATTTCAAACGGCCCAACACCATGAAATTTTGCTGGATCATTTTCTGCTGGTGCATAGCCCTTACCTTTGCGCGTTAATACATGCAATAATACTGGGCCATCTTCAACTGCAGCAGCCATTTCTAAATGTCTTTTAAGAGCCACTAAATCATGTCCATCCACCGGACCTATGTAAGTAAAGCGAAATGCCTCAAAAAGCATTCCTGGGGTAAAGAAAGATTTTAAGCTCCACTCTCCACGCATGGCATATGTGGCTAAGTCATTACCAATGCGCGGCACTGAGCGCAAAAGTTTTAATACATCGCGCTTGGTTTGACGCACCCAACGCCTTGATAAAGTACGGCTTAAAAAGCGCGATAAAGCACCAACATTAGATGATATGGACATTTCATTATCATTTAATATAACTGTAAACTTCTTGCCCATATGTCCGGCTAGGTTTAAACCCTCTAAAGCTAAACCTGCCGTTAATGAACCATCACCAATAATGGCGGCAATACGATAATCGTCACCTGCTAAATCACGAGCCATAGCTATGCCTAAAGCCGCTGAAATGGAGGTAGAAGAATGCCCAACACCAAAGTGATCATAAGGACTTTCGTCAATTTTTGGAAATCCTGCTAGTCCATTAAGTTTTCGTAGAGTGTCAAAGCTTTCGGCACGTCCGGTTAAAATCTTCCAAGCATAACTTTGGTGACCCACATCCCAAATAAATTTATCCTTATCAATATCAAGGCAATGCAATAAAGATATGGTTAATTCCACCACGCCTAAAGATGGGGCTAAATGCCCACCATTTTTAGACACCACCTCCACAATACGTGTTCTAACCTCATTGGCAAGTTGCTCAAGCTCTGCCATATTAAGGTCACGCACTTGGCTTGGATTTTGTAAATTTTTTAATATATTATAATTAGTCAGTGCATTGTTACTAGGTTCAGACATGCTTTTTTATACCCTATTAAATGTTAAAATGAACGCTCTACTACATAAATGGCAAGACTACGCAAAAATTCTGCCTCGGCTGAGTCAAAACTATCAAGACTTGCAATGGCAATATTTTTTTGTTCCTCAGCCAAAATGCGGCTTTGTTCAAGTCCTACCAAGGAGGGATAAGTATTCTTACCTTGCTCGGCATCGCTTCCTGCTGGTTTGCCAAGGGTCTTAGTGTCAGCAGTAACATCTAAAATATCGTCGGCTATTTGAAATGCAGTGCCCAAGGCTGTGCCATAATTTTCTAAAGCATTAACAACCTTTTCATCAACTCCTGCTAAAAGCCCAGCGCACACACAAGAAGCCTTGAGTAAAGCACCAGTTTTTTTACTATGCATTTGTTTTAATTGAATAAGACTAACGCCTTCTTGACCAGTATACTGCATATCTAAAACTTGGCCACCCACCATTCCAGCAGCACCAGCAGCACCAGCTAAATATGCTAGGGCTTTGAGCACATTTTTAGGCTCACACTTAGCCATACACATAAAGCTAAAGGCCTCGGTAAGTAAGGCATCTCCTGCTAAAATAGCCATAGCTTCACCAAATTGAATGTGACTTGAAGGCTTACCACGCCGTAAGTCATCATCATCCATAGCTGGCAAATCATCGTGGATTAGTGAATAACTATGTATTAACTCAATGGACGCGGCAAAGGGCATAACCGCATCATCGTTAAGTCCACACAATTTGGCAGAACTTAAGCATAATACAGGGCGCACACGTTTACCACCAGCTAAAAGACTATATTCCATGGCTTCGCGCAGTGATGGTGGTAAGTCAATATCTTGCAAACAAGTTGTAAGCCAAGCTTCCACCAATGCAGCTTGTTGTTTTAGCTGTTCCTTCATTTTAGCTGTGTCTAGAACTGGCTTCATTATTTATCCTTATCAATATCTTGACCATCCCCAAAAGGACGTTCAGAATCTTCAGTAAAAAGAGTTATATCATGACGTGCCTTTTCAAGCTGTTCACGGCAGGCCATGGAGATTTGCATACCTTCTTTATATAAGGCAACACTTTGCTCTAAGGCCACATCGCCTTTCTCAAGTGACGTTACTATAACTTGCAAACGCTCTACCCGCTCCTCAAAGGTTTTAGGTAAAGTAGTAGTATTTTTATTTTTCATTATTACTCACCAAACTTAAAAATATTAAAATTCATCTGTACTATTTTTTTCTTGTACCTTGGCACTTATTTGCCCATCAAGCAGGGTCATATGCACACATTGACCGATTTTCACATCCTCAATAGTGGATAATACTTGCCCATTATCTGAACGTAAAAGAGCATAACCCCGTTCAAGTGGAGCTATAGGACTAAGGGCTTTTAAACGCAAGGTATAGCCCTGCATCAAATTATGTAAACGCTGTTCATAGCGACTTAGAGTTTCTGGTAATATGTCAGCATAATTATTTAACTTTAGTTCGTTTTTATCTAAAACATGCTGTGCGCAACGTATCAAACGCTCATGAAGATTATTAACCCGCTCCTCTTGGCGTTGCCAAATACGTAAGGGAGATAACCATTGTAAAGCTTGTTCACGCATTTTTAGGCCTTGTGCGCAACTATCTAATTTGTCATGAATAGCATCATTAAGGCCTAATTCAAGACCATCAATATATTGCATAAGCTCTTCACGCTCAGGCCAAAGAATTTGTGCGGCATGACTTGGTGTAGCAGCACGCACATCAGCAGTCATATCTGCCAATGTAACATCAACTTCATGTCCAATGCCAGCAAGCACTGGAATGGACGATTCAAAAATAGCTTTAGCAAGGCATTCTTCATTAAAGGCCCATAGGTCCTCTATTGCCCCACCACCACGAATTAACACAATAACATCTGCCCAAGCTTGCTTTACAATAAATTGCACTGCCTCACTCATGGCCTTTGCTGCTCCATCACCTTGCACCAAGGTGGGATAAATACGAATATGTGCCCCTGTGCCACGGTTTGACGCTAAACGTAAAAAATCATGAATGGCAGCTCCACTTGGAGCAGTAATAATTGCTACACGCTTTGGGTTATACTTAAGTGGGCGTTTTCGCTCTACATTAAAATATCCTTGAGCCATAAGTTTGCCTTTTAAGGCCTCAAAGGCTGCATATAAAGCACCACGTCCATCATCTTGAACCAAGGATACAGTTAATTGATAACTACCCCGCTGGGCATAAACCGAAAGATTACCAGCGCATAAAATTTGTTGTCCATTTACAAGACTTGCTGCCATGGACGGTCTTGGCCCATCACTAAACACTTCACCGGTTAGGGGGTCAAAACCATCTTCAGTACGTTGGTTATTCTTAAACCACACACAATTAAGTATGGCGTCACTATCTTTTAATGAAAAGTATAAATGCCCAGAACTTGGACGCGAAAGATTACTCACCTCACCCTTTACCCAAACAAAGGGAAATTGAGCATCCAAAAGCCGTTTTAAGCTGGCTGTTAACTCTTTAACCGTAAAAATACTACTCAAATTAAATGCCCCAACCAGCTAAGACTTGTTCTTTCCAGCTACTAAAATGCTGCATAAAATCATCTAGGCTAAGCTCTGTTTTTTCACCACTACGACGGTCTTTAGCCTCTATAATACCGCGCTGAAACCCCTTGTTGCCTAAAAATATTTGCAGGGGAATACCTATTAAGTCTGCATCTTTAAATTTAACACCTGGGCGTTCTTCACGGTCATCAAGTAATACCTCAAGTCCACTTTGCATAAGTTCTTGTTTAATAATATCAATCCTTGCACAAAGTTCGTCATTCTTAGGGTCAAGGTTGACCAAAAGTACATCATATGGAGCTAGGGGTGGCGGAAATACAATGCCATACTCATCATGATTTTGTTCAATACATGCAGCCACAACGCGCGACACCCCAATACCATAACAACCCATTATCATTAATTGTTCTTTGCCATCTTGATCAAGGAATGTGGCCTTCATAGCCTCACTGTACTTTGTGCCCAGCTTAAAAACATGACCCACTTCAATGCCTTTAGGTAGCGTGAGCTTGCCTCCACATATTGGGCATGGGTCTGACTCTAAAATCATACGCAAATCGGCATAGCTTGCTATATTACAATCACGCTCTAAGTCAACGTGGTTAAGGTGGGTATCAGTTTTATTGGCTCCGCAAACCCAATCTGTATCTTGTTGTAATTCTAAATCAGCATAAATTTTCACCTGCTCAGATAGCCCCACTGGACCTGCAAAACCCACTGCGGCTTTAGACCAAGTTTGTACTTCCTCAGGACTTGCCATTTCAACTACTGTTGCACCAAGTAAATTTTTAAGCTTAATATCATTGACACTTCTATCACCACGAACCAACACAGCAACAGCTGCACCATCCACATTAAACAACAATGTTTTAATTAATTTTTCCGGAGCAATGGCCATAAATTTACATACATCTTCTACAGTATGCGCATTTGGAGTTGCAACTTCTTCAAAAGAGGTACAAGTTTGATTATGTTTTGAGCCCTTAAATACCACTGCTGCACGCTCCACGTTGGATGCATAGTCACAAGCTGTGCAAGCAGCAATAGTATCTTCACCAGTACTGGCAAGCACCATAAATTCATGGGAAAAACTACCCCCAATGGAACCTGTATCTGCCTCAACGGCTCTAAACTTTAAGGCCATGCGTGTAAAGGTTTTTTGGTAGGCATCATACATTTTTTTATAACTTATATCTGCCCCTTCGTTACTGGAATCAAAAGAATAGGCATCCTTCATCACAAACTCACGTCCACGTAAAAGCCCAAAACGTGGGCGCATTTCATCACGAAATTTGGTTTGAATTTGATAAAGGTTAATAGGCAATTGTCTGTATGAGCGAACTTCACCGCGCACAAGGTCAGTTATAACTTCTTCATGGGTGGGTCCAAGACAATAGTCACGTTCATGCCTATCATGTAGGCGCATAAGCTCTTTGCCATAAAATTCCCAACGCCCAGTTTCTTCCCACAAATCAGCAGGTTGAAGTGCAGGTAACAGTAATTCTTGTGCTCCTGCTGCATTCATTTCTTCGCGCACAATTTGTTTAGCTTTTTCTAAAACTCTTAGCCCAAGTGGCAAGTAAATATAAATTCCAGAGGTTACCTTGCGCACCATACCGGCACGAATTAATAATTTATGACTAATAACCTCAGCATCGGCTGGAGCTTCCTTTAAAGTAGGAATATAACTGGCACTAAAACGCATAACTTATCCTTTTAATGTGATATTTGTATCAGACTTTTTTTTAAGCAATTTATCAAGTTCTTCCATAAAGGCATTTAACAAATTATCCTGCCCACGCACATTACGAATAATTTTACCCTTACAAAAAATACTACCCTTATCACGCCCACCAGCAAGACCAATATCGGCCTCACGTGCCTCACCCGGACCATTAACCACACAACCCATCACAGCAACCTTAATGGGCATACGCTCACCCTTTAGACGTTCCTCAACCTTGGCGGCTAAGCTAATCAAGTCTATTTCGGTGCGCCCACAAGTGGGACAAGAAATTATTTCCGGCCCAAAGTGGCGCAAGCCCAAACTACGTAATATTTCATAAGCAGCAATAACTTCTTGAACCGGATCTGCTGTTAATGAAACGCGCAAAGTATCTCCAATACCTTCCCAAAGCAAAATACCCAATCCAACTGCAGACTTAACTGAGCCACGCAAAATACCACCAGCTTCAGTAATACCTATATGCAAGGGATAAGAGCATTTTTTAGCTAATAATTTATAGGCCGCAATGGTTTCAAGTACATTTGAAGATTTTAATGAAATTTTGGTGTTATAAAACCCACGCTGTTCAAGCATGAGCACATGTGCAAGAGCACTTTCTACCATAGCCTCTGGAGTAGGACCACCATATTTTTTTAGCAATTCTTTTTCAAGCGAACCACCGTTAACCCCAATGCGAATAAGCACATTATGCGCTTTAGCACAATCTACCACAGCGTCAACATTTTTTTTTGTACCAATATTTCCAGGATTTATACGTAAACCTTGTACACCAGATTCAATAGAAGCTATAGCCAAACTATGGTCAAAATGTATATCTGCTATTAAAGGTATTTGCACATTTTGACAAATTGCACCCATGGCCTTGGCAGCATTTTTGTCAAGCACAGCAAGACGCACTGCCTCGCAGCCAACCTCAACTAGGGATTCTATTTGAGCCAAAGTTTTTTGTACATCTCTGGTATCTGTATTGGTCATACTTTGCACTCGCACCGGAGCACCACCACCAAAACTAAGATTACCAAGTTTTATAGCCTGTGTTGATTGTTTCATGAGCATACTTGTTCCCATTTATGACCGTGGACATATATTATCTAATTGTTGGTCAAGGCAAAACTATAGCTAAATTTACGCCCTCTGCCAAGCATGGAATTGATGTTAATTTATGAACTGATTTTACAAAAAAAATTTTTCCAAACCAAAACACAATAGGTAACATGTTAAAATAATAAAATATAAAACTTGAAAATTTTTTTATATTTTTTCTTGACATGAAATTAAATAGGATTATATTTACCTCAGCGCGAAGGAACAAAACCTTTGTGTAGGCGATTACGCCCTTTACTATTTGGTTGTACTGCTTAAATCCGTCTCGCAGTATAACTGGGGAATGTCTCCCCGTCCCGACCCCGTCTATGGGACCCCTTGATTCAATTTATATTGTACGTTTATTTATGTATCATTACATGCACTTTTTCTATGGTGCATCAAGGAGTTTCTCATGTCTACTCTACTATTGCAACGCCCTGAAGCTGGGCAATCTATTGCTATTGAACCTCAAGCAACTGATAATCTCAACCTTAACTTTGCTGCGGACACAGCTACACTTAGCCGTCAAGGTGACAACCTTATCTTTAGCTTCGAAGATGGCGCAAGTATTGAGCTTAGCAATTTCTACAATGCTTACGATGCCGAAAACATGCCGGAATTTATAATTGAAGGTAATGTTGTTCCAGGTGAAGCATTTTTTGCTGCTCTTTCTGAAGATTTAATGCCTGCCTTGGGTGGTAATTCTACAGTGCTTGGTAGTGGCAGCACCGTTCAAATCACAGAAGTTAGCCTACTTAATGGTCTAACCTCACTAACTTCTATTGACCAAGACAATACCCAAACTGTCACCTTTAACGTGGAGCAAGTAGCTAACAATACAACTCCTACAACACAAAGCACAGAAACAAACCAAGTAAATCAAGTATCAACAGTTACACCTGTAAGCACAGCTAGTATTGATAGTGATACAGCTACAACTCAAACTTCTACAACCCCATCTTCTGTGACTACACCTTCTGTGACTCCACCCGCTGTAAATGTTCCAACTACAACAGCACCAGCCCCAGTTAGCCCAACTTACAATGCTAACCAAGACATCTTGGCTGCTGATGCTGGTTCAAGACTTAGTGGGAATTTACTAAGCAATGACAATTTACCTGCAGGTAGTCTCATCACATCCTTGGAAATTCCTGCAGATTGGTCCAGTGTTGAAAATAGCGATGATAGTATTACCCTAACATCCAAGGATGGTTTAACCCAATTAACTGTAAATCCTAATGGTGATTTTGAATTAACTACCAATATTGACAATGTGGGTATTGATAATTTTGATTTAACTTACACTGCTACAGATCCAGAAGGTCAAGATTATACTGCAAGTGTGACTATTGGTCATAATGATGTAAATAATCTTTATATTGAAACCTTACAAGGCGGTATTGTACAAGTAACAGATTTAACCAACAACACCACTTATAACCATGAGTTTAGCAGCTATGCAGAAGATGCAAACATTGGCAACCGCCATGTGAATGGCATGCTTTTGGGTGGGGATGATGATACCATTACTGTAGAAAATGCCATTGGCTCACAACTTAACCCCAACCTAGTGGGTGTTGATGATACCTTTATTTATGGTGACCTTCTACAAAACGTTACTCCTGGCCAAGTAGGCAGCGATGTCATTAATATTACCAACCTTGACGGCACAAAGGTTCGCGCTGATGGTAATTTATACAATGGTGTTCAAGGTGGTAATGATGAAGTTAATGTAGAAACTATGCATAGCGGTTCCATCATGGGAGATGGTTGGGATTTATTTTCCGGCTCAGTGGGCGGCGATGACAACATAAATGTTGGCACCATGCATAGTGGTGTAATCTATGGTGATGGTTATACTCAACACAGTGGTGCTATTGGTGGCGATGACCATATTACCATTGGTACCATTGATACCACAGCCAGCGGACGCCAAAGTATTATCATTGATGGTGACAGTGGCGATGACGTCTTTACCGTAGATAATATTCACATCACTGGTAGTGATAGTGTATTAATTGACGGTGGCCTTGGTAGTGATATTTTCAACTATAACAATGCTGGTGACAACACCATGGCTCTACGCGATGGTCAAGTGTTTATTAAGGACGTAAGTGGTAACAATTTCAAAAATTTTGAAGGCATGGGAGCTGGTGCTGGTGATGACCTTATGAAGCTTTATGGCACTTTTGATGACATAGTTATCGACGGTGGTGAAGATATGGACATCCTACTTGCCAATGCCAGCAGTAAGGGCGAAATTGAGGATATGATTAGCAAAGATATGATTAGTAATACTGAATTTATCGTACTTAATGATAGTCTAAACAATGCATCAACTTCAAGCACAGACGATTTGTTAAATAAGCTTGAAAGTGAAGGCGTTACTCACAAAGATGGCACCATGGTTTTTGATAGTAGCTGGACTCAAGGAACAAGTATTGGCGAATTTGACCAATACACTAATGCTACTGGTGATATGACTGTATTAGTTGCTAAAATGCAACTTGAAAATGTTGCCGCATAATTTAATTTAAAAATATAACAAAACCCATCGCTAGCATTTTGTCTAGCGGTGGGTTTTTTCTTTACTTATGCTCATTTTTTACTTATTAATACACTGTAAAAATCAAGTTTAATATTCTAAGAAGCATAAAGGACTCATAATGGCTTCAAAAATTGCTTTAATAACCGGTGCTAGCAAAGGCATTGGACGCGCTGTGGCCCTTGCCCTTGCAGGTGATGGCTATGATATTTGGCTAAACTATCGCTCAGACCACAATGGTGCTAACGAAGTGCAAGCACAAATTCAAGCTTTGAACCAAAATTGCACCCTGCTACCTTTTGATGTGTGTGATATAGAAGCTCTTAATGCTTGCCTTGAACCATTACTGGCTGAGCATACCCCCTATGCACTTATAAATAATGCTGGTTTTGCCAAGGATAATATCTTTGGACTTATGAGTAAGGATGACTGGCATGGGGTCATGGATGTACACTTAAATGGTTTTTTTAATGTGACCCGTAAGTTAGTACCACTTTTACAACGCAAACGTCAGGGGCGTATTGTAAATATGGTGTCCACATCAGGTCAAATGGGCTTACCAGGACAGGTAAACTATTCTGCTGCCAAGGCTGGATTAATCGGTGCAACCAAGGCCCTTGCGCGCGAACTTGGCAAAAGAAATGTGTTGGTTAATGCCGTTGCCCCAGGTTTTATTGAAACAGATATGACTAAAGATATTGATATTAACCACCATCTAAGTCTAATCCCCCAAGGGCGTGCCGGTACGGTAGATGAAGTTGCTCAGTGCGTGCGTTTTTTATGCTCTGATATGTCAAGCTATGTAACAGGACAAATTTTAGCCGTCAATGGCGGCTTATATATGTAAAAAATTATGACAAGAGTAGTTATTACAGGTGTAGGTGCCATTTCTGTTTTAGGCCTTGACCATGAAAGTATTGCCACATCTTTATACAATGGCACATCTGGCATTATGGTAGATAAAGCTCGTCTAGATACTGGCTTTAGAAGTCCATTAACTGGTCATATCCAAGGTTTTGATGGGTCAAAATTTCTCTCTCGCAAACAGCGCAAAACTATGTCTGACTTTGTACAACAAGCCTATGTTGCTCTAAGCCAGGCCATTGAACAAGCGAAACTACCTGAAAACATAGTGCAAAGTCCGCGTACAGGCATTATATTTGGTAATGACTCCACTGCCAACGCTACCTTTGAACTGGCAGAATTGCGCCGCATAGTACAACCAACCAGTAGTCTTGGTAGCGGACATATGTTTAAGATTATGAACTCAACCCTTAGCATGAACTTAGGCGTTTTGCTTGGAATTTCCGGTGGTTCTTGGACATTGAGTGCCGCTTGTGCTAGCGGATTGTTGGCCATTGGACAAGCTGCTGACTGCATTCGCCTTGGGCGACAAGATGTTATGCTTTGTGGTGCAGCTCAAGAACTGGGGGCTGACCCCATTAGTGCCTTTGATGGACTGGGTGCTTTTTCTGTGAACCCAGACCCTACAAAGGCTTCTCGACCATTTGATAAAAACCGCGATGGCTTAGTACCCAGTGGTGGAGCTGCGGCCTTGGTGGTGGAATCATATGAGCATGCCAAAAAGCGCGGAGCAAAAATTTTAGCTGAAATATGTGGTTTTGGCTACTCATCCGATGGTTGTGAGTTGGTAGCCCCAAGCAATACCGGTCTTGCCGCTGCCATGCGTATGGCCCTAGATGACGCTAAAATGCAAGCTCAAGATATTACAGAAATTAATGCCCATGCCACGTCAACCCCACAAGGGGATGCTGCAGAAGCATTTAATATTAAAACAATTTTCTCTGAAAAATGCCCCACCGTTCTTACTCTAAAGTCCCTTACAGGTCATGAATTTTGGATGGCAGGCTCAGCCCAAGTGGTTTATGCAAGCCTTATGGCTGAACGCGGCTTTTTAGCTGGCTCACCCAACTTTGAAGTAAGTGATGCCGACACCGCACATATTGCAGTATTAAATAAAAGTAAGGACACTCCACCTAGCATAATGCTCTGTAATGCCGCAGGCTTTGGTGGTAGTAATGCAAGCTTGGTCTTGCGCTTTTCATGAGGAAAGGCTCTACCATGAATAAAGCCATAATCATTGGCTCAGGCATAACGGGTATGGCGGCAGCTTTGCTCCTAGCTAAGCAAAAAAGCTTTGATGAAATTACTATTCTTGAAGCTGCTAAATCTCCAGCTCCACTGCTGGCAGGATTTACTCGCCAAGGTTTGCACTTTGATACAGGCTTTCATTGTGGAGGGGGTTTGCGTGAAGGTGGTATTTTACGTCA
>CAYJDF010000005.1:22936-27139 GCA_964368845.1 uncultured Desulfovibrionaceae bacterium | reverse complement strand
TTGATACAGGCTTTCATTGTGGAGGGGGTTTGCGTGAAGGTGGTATTTTACGTCACTGGCTAAACTACCTTGGAATTTGGGAATTTATTGAACCTGAAAATATCTATGGCTTATCAGAAGAATTTCGCTTTGCTGATAACAATCAAACTTTTACCTTTCCCCGCACCAAACAAGAACTTCTGCCAAGCATTGCTGAGCAATTTGGCAGTGAACATGCTAAAATATTTGAAAATTTTATTAATAAAATACAAACAATTTTAGACAACTCTCCCTATACAAATGTTAATTGTCATGACTTACCAAGTCTTTCTTTTGAGAATTCGCAAACTTTTATAAATGAACTAGAGAAATTACAACTGCCAGAAATATTAAAACAAATGCTAAGAGCACGTTGTTTGCTCTATGGTGTAAAACCAGAGCATGCCACACTACATGATTATACTATGGTAGGCGGGCTTTATTTTGACTCTTGTCACGGCATTTATGGTGGCGGTAAGTCATTACTCAAAGCCTGTATAAAGGCTCTCAAACAACACAGTATTACCATACATTGCAACTCGCAAGTAGATAATATTATTCACCAAAATAAAAAATTTAGCCACGTAACATTAAACAGTGGAGAAAAGATAGAAGCAAACACATGCATCTTCACTGGGCATCCTGCCCAATTACCACATATGATAGATAAAGGAATTTTTAGACCAACTTTTTACGAACATATACAAAACATTGAGGAAACTACCACCGCTTTCATGGTCTTTGCTGAAAGTAACAGCGACTATATGTCGAATCGTGCTGTATATCTCCTACCTAAAGACCCGCATGCCTGCGTACTAAATCATATTGAGCATGCCTCCCCCACCGTTTATATGATAGCAAGTAAGCAAATAAATCATACCAATAGATTACCGCTCATGATAATGGTACCACTAAAAGAGGATAACTTTGCAAAACTTGCTCAACCACGCCCAAAAGAATATTTAGAGTGGAAGCAAAATAAAGCAGAATTTGTAAAGCAATATGTAGAAGCACGCCTACCCGAACTTGGCAGCATTAAAGTTCATGCCACAGCAACCTCTGCAAGCATACGTCATTGGGTTTTTGGCTCTAGTGGCTCACTCTATGGCATGGCCCATACTACTTCAAGTATTCCCTTGCTGCCCATAACGCGTATGCAAGGGCTCTTTTTGGCTGGACAAAATATATTATTACCAGGAATTTTAGGCGGTATTGTTAGTGCTGCCTTGGCAGTAGGTTTTGCCACAGACCATAAACAGGTTTTACAAAATTTTCGTGAAGCAGTAACAAGCGTATGTAGTGCTAACTAGTCGGCGCTTGTATACACTAAGTAATCTGCACTTAAAATCATAATCATTAAAAACTTTACTCTTCATTAAGCAATCGTTTGGTATGCTTTTTACCCCATTCACACATGGTAGAAACCACATCTTCAAGGGTTTTGCCATATTCTGTTAGTGTATACTCAACTTTAACCGGCACTTCAGCATATACAGTTCTGCAAATAATACCGTCCTTTTCCAAATCTCGTAATTGGCTTGTGAGCATTTTTTTAGATATTTTAGGTATACTTTTTTGAAACTCCCCAAAGCGCATAACATCATTTTTTTTAAGTAAAAAAATAATCACTGGCTTCCACCTACCACCAATGACTGAAAGGGTTACACTAACGGCGCAACCAAAGGGATATGAAGGTTCTTTTTGATCCACCATTTAACTTACCTTTATAGCTTACTTTTTTATAGCTATTATGACTTATTATATGCATTTATATAAAATATTTTAGCACATAACACCCGTAGTATAACTAAGCAAGTTTGTAATGCCTACCAAATTAAGCTAAAAAGCCCCAAAAATTACAAAAAATTTTGAGGCTTTTTGCTTATATTTAATTAGTGCCAAGTAAACCTACCTAACCCAACGTATAACTTGCTCTTTTGTTCTACGAGTTTTGGGACGTTCGGGATCTTTTTCTCTTTTACCAAAGGCCACCATACAAGCAACACCAAAGACATCACTATCTAAAAGTCCCTTGGAAGCAAGTAAGTCTTCTACTTCTTGCTTTTTGAACCCTTCAATGGGGCAAGAGTCAATGCCAAGCAAGGCCGCTGTGGTCAACATATTACCAAGAGCTATATAGCACTGACGCGCTGCCCACTCAAATCTTGCCCTATCGTTGCCAACATAGGCAAAATCATTTTCAATAAAGTTTGCAAAGAAATTCATGCGCATTTCTCTAATGTCTTCTGGTAAATCTTGGGTATCTTGCATAATGGTTTTGCTTATATATTCACCACGTGGATCCATGGTTTTTGCCTTACGCGCAAGTATTACAAGAAAATGCGTACAAGTTGGTAGTTGGCCTTGAGCACCCCAGCTATGCTCCTTTATAGATTCGCGCAACTCTTGGTTTTGCACCACAATAAATTGCCAAGGTTCAAATCCAAAAGATGATGGGGAAAGCCTACCGGCCTCTAACACAATATTAAAATCATCATCAGATACCTTTGCCGCTGCGTCAAATTTTTTACATGCATGGCGAAAATTCCAAGCTTTTAACAATGTTTCTGTAATATTAGACATATAGAACTCCTTTAAGTTAAGGTTTTATAAACAAACTATAGTTGATAAAAAGCTGCATATTTAAACACTATGTAAGCTTAAAAAAGTCTACTGTGTAACAAATAATTTTACAAGTAAGCACAAAATAGTTTTCATGTTACATATAAGTAACCAAGACCAAGCAAATTAACAAAGTTCAGGATAGCATGAAAAAATCATATCTTCATGAACTTGATTCATCTTAGTATTTTGTGGAATTTTGCTAACTAAATCATTAAGCAATTCCACTCCATCAGCTATACTCTGTTCACACTCTTTCCATGTAAACTTACCTGACTTTATCTCACGTAAATAACAAGCATCTTTAAGAGGAAATACTAAATGCCCTGTGTTGGCAAGTTCTTTAACTTGTAAAATACAGCGCATAGCATGAGAAATAGCTTTCCAATCAACATTTTCATTCTTCTCAGCCAAAATAGCTCTTTCTCCAAATTTAGTATATGATGTTTCAAGACGTTTAATCACATCAGCAACCTTAATTTTTTCACTAAAACCAGAACCCAAAATATACAATATAGTTTGACCTTGCTTATCAAGCTTGTCATAGCAAAGCGTTTCATCAAAAAACTTTTCTTTAACTTGTGGTATTAAATCACTAAACTGGTTTTTTTCGGATATATCTCCATCTTGCACACGATGCTTAACATATTCCAAAATAGACTTAAGCAGATGCAATCTACTTCCTTTTAAGCCATATTTTTTAGCCTGATGATGGGCATAAGATACATAGGAGTTATTGTCATTAAGATTTATATAATCCATAGGATTATTAAAAACTTTTTCAAATAAAGGCGATACATACACAAGCACATCGTTATTGGTATAAGAAAAAAGCATATCTATAGCGTTAGAATCCCCTTTTTTTAAAAGATCCAACCAATGTTGCAGTGACCATAAATCTATATCAATATCGTCAGGGCAATTTTTTACCATATCAGATGATGTATGCTTGCTAATAGAACGGCATGAACGCTCCAAAACTAAATTTTTTATATGCGGTAAAAATATTCCTTTATAGTCTGTGTCAGAATTTATGGTATTTGTTCCATAAAGATGTGATCCAAATTTGATAAGATAAAGCAGCATACCTTTGTCACTACAAAGATTACTCACAGCGTTTAATACTTTACTATTTTCTATAGTTAACTCAGTACCAACCATGGCAATGTCCTCCTAACAAAACGATTTATTACTAAAAATATATATAAAAAAAGTATAAATATATTAAGGTATAGTGAGATAATAACCATCAAATTATAGTATTTTTTGATGATACATGTCAATAATCCCCCTGAATATGAACAAGGTTAGAAGGGTAATATGAAAAAATACTAAAATTTTACCGACCTATGTTTATTCAGTGAAAAATTAGCTCAAAGATAAGAAAGAATATCACAAAAGACAAAAAATAACTTTATTATTTAATACAAGTTTGAACTGGAAAAAATCACTTCACTATCGCAGGCTAATCTACTTGTTATGTAAGAAATTTTTCATATGCTTTAAGCACATCCTTAGCCTCTCCATACATACGAATCATCCCCTCATCAACCCATAAAATAT